>CAZUNB010000014.1:9798-12315 GCA_964622235.1 uncultured Candidatus Saccharibacteria bacterium
AAATTTATTGATGGAAAGCGTTTCACAGATCAAGCAACTCTTGATATCGCTACAGAGGTTTTCTGCGGAATTAGTCAAAAAATTGTTAATAGATTAAAAGCTTACAATATCAACGCTACAGTAGTTCCAGGCAATCACATTGTTGAAGCTCATCGAAATCCTGCACTTGGTTTAGTTGGTGATAAAGTCAAAGCAGTTGACTCAGCACAATTACAACAAGAGGCTGAAGTATGCGATGTTGTGGTTGTTAACTCTCTCGCGCGAGATGAAGAAAACTCTAAACAGGTTTTGAACATCAACGCTGATACAGTTTTTAAAGAGGTTGTTTTTTCAATGGCACCACATCGACTCGTTAGTTTGACCTCAGTCGGCGGAATTTTCGAAGACCCCAATGATTCTGAGTCGATCTTAGACAGTCTTGATGTCAAAGATATCGAACAGCTTATAAAAGACGACATCATAAGTGGTGGTATGGCTATGAAGGTCAGGGAGCTTGGCGATATAGTCAATGTTTTGCCGCCGGGCAGCGCTATTTCCATCACGAAGCCAAGCCAACTGATAGATGAACTGTTCAGCCGGCCCGGTTCTGGAACATATATCGCTAATGGTCCAAAACTTGAATGGTATTCTGATTGGCACAATCAAAAAGACGCTATTCGAAATATTATTTCTCGATCGTTTGGTACAGAATTGCCCGAAGAATATTTTGAGTTAACCAAGCCCGTCTCGTTGATTTTAACTCATGATTTGAGCGGTTGCGCGATAGTTTCATTGCTTGAAGATGGCAGTGTCTACCTTGATAAGCTTGCCGTTATACCAGAGAGCCAAGGTCGTGGAATTGCCCAGCATTTGTGGTACGCGCTTACAGCTAAGTATCCGAAAATAATATGGCGAGCTCGATCAAACAACCCTTTTGTTAAATGGTACCAAGACAATGCTGATTATTATGTCGGGTATGGTGAATGGAGTATTTTTAGTATTGGTTATGATCTGAAGCATATAGAGCAGAATAGTAAAGAAATACTTGAAAAACCAGCGATAGGGTAGTTAAACGAACCACTAGTTGTTAGCGAGTAGCTGGGATTTCTGGCATACTGAGAGTAGAGATATGAATAATTTTGAAAAAAAATTTGAATCTGATTTTGCTAATCTGAATGAAGCTCAAAAACAAGCAGTAACTGATATCTATGGGCCAATTCAAGTAATCGCTGGCCCTGGGACAGGTAAGACTCAGCTTTTGGCGCTTAGGGTTGCCTACATATTGAAGACAACTGATACGCTTCCACAAAACATTTTACTAACCACATTCACGAATTCATGGACTTATTGGTGAGGCAGCCTACCAGGTTCCGATCTTTACCTTCCATGGTTTCGGCCAAGATATTATCAATCACTACAATCAGTATTTTTTCTCTGGAGTAGTGCAATCTCCAGCCGATGAAATTCGCCAAATTGAAATTGTCGAGACGATTATAGATGATTTACCAGTAGACTCTCCCTTTCACAAAAAAGGACCGACTGGCCAGTATCTATTCGTGAGCCCGGCAATCAAACTGATACAACAGTTGAAAGACCAGGGCATTACTCCGGGTGAATTCAAGGTTTTGGTTGAATCTACTAAAGAGGAGCTGGACAAACTACAGAAAGCAATTGAGCCACTTCAATCAATGGTTAAGATTAGCTCCCAAGCACTTGAACTGTTTGAAGAGATATTAGCGTCTCTTGAGCTGAAAACCGATACGCCTAACCAGAAAGCTCGGATAACAGAATTGTTTGCGAACCAATTGAGTGTAGCTATAGCAGAGGCTACCACAAGCGAAAAAGTCAGCACAAAGCCGCTGACTGCTTTTAAAGATAAGTGGTTAAAAAAAGATTATCAGAAAAAGTTTGTCTTTAAGTCAGCCGAGCAAACTGATAAATTAATAGCCTTTGTACCAATTTATGAGCAGTACCAAGAAGCATTATCAGAGTTGGGATTGATTGATTTTTCAGATATGATTTTAGAAGTTATTAAAACTACCGAACAAAATCCCGAAATTTTATACGATTTAGCAGAACGTTTTCAGTTTGTCATGATTGATGAATTTCAGGATACTAACAGTGCTCAGCTGAAAATTATCGAAAACTTTCTCGAGGTTGGTCCAGATAGCGATAGCCCGAATGTTTTAACGGTTGGTGATGACGACCAAGGCATTTACAAATTTCAGGGTGCAGAGCTCAGTAATATACTGAATTTCGCTCGACGATATCAGGCAAAATCAATTCCATTGACCGAGAATTATCGCTCCGGAAAAGAGATATTAGATTTTGCACGTGCAATTATTGTTCAAGGGCAGGAGAGACTAGAAAATAAAATAGAAGGGCTGAGTAAACAGCTTAATCACCACAATCAAGATGAAGCTGAACTGACTTTTCACGAGTATGAAACTCAGCCTGAGCAATTTGCGGCTGTCGCTCAAGACGTAAAACAACAGATTGAAAGAGCTCTCCAGTAAACAAAGTTCCAAGTTTAAATTT
>CAZUNB010000014.1:12325-19762 GCA_964622235.1 uncultured Candidatus Saccharibacteria bacterium
AGATTGAAAGAGGTGTTCAACCTCAAGAAATCGCTATTTTGAGTAAGCGCCATGCTCAGCTAGAGGAAATGATTAAGTATTTACAGGATGAAAAAATTGCCTATAACTATCAAGCCCGCAACGATATCTTTGAAAATCCACAGATAAAACGATTACTTGAAATGTTTGAATTGCTAACTGAGTTACTGCAAAATCGACAGCCACAGGCAAATTTTTTGTTCAGTCAGGTGTTGCGTGACGGTATGTGGCAGATTGATGCTAATGTTATTTGGCAACTTTCAATAGACGTATACAAGGTGCGTGATAAGTGGCTCGAACTTGCTCGGACCAATAGCGATGAGCGACTTGTGTTTGTCGCTAATTTTTTCATACAGCTAGCCAATAAGGCGATCCAGCAAGAGACTACCTTTGAAGAAGTACTCGATATTCTGCTCGGAAATGAAGGATTAGAAATTGATGGTGAATTAGTCTTCTCACCACTTAAGACATTTCACTTCTCAAAAGAGATATTGGAGGCAGAGCCACTCAAATATTTGCGGAACTTATCAGCTGTTCGATTACTTCGTAATACTCTGCGAGAGCACTTCAGTAGCTCCAATCCAAGCTTTTTAGATGCGATGACCGTTGTAAAGCGCTATCTAGACAATGGGATTCGACTAAACGATACCAGTCGTTATGCTATCGAGGCCGACAGCGTGAATTTGATGACTGCTTATGGCGCGAAAGGTCTTGAGTTTGAGCAGGTTCACGTTCTCGATCTCGAAAATGATGTTTGGGCAAAAAAAATTGGTGGCACCAAGATAAGTACACCTGAAAACATACAACTGACAACAGCAGATGATGAGGATGATTGGCTTCGACTGCTTTATGTAGCTTTAACTCGTGCAAAAAATCGCTTACAGCTACACCGAGCAACTCATAAAGATGACGGTAAACCGAGATCTCCATTAAAGTTCATTCAAAATATTTCTAATCAGGAATTGATTGAAGTTCGCAATCAAGATAAGCAAACCATCGATCAGCGAATAAGTGAGCTCGAGACTGATATTTTTGATTATCGTCAGGTCAAGGTGGAGCATGATTACAGGGAGATTCTTAAGGAGCAGGTCTCTTCGATGCGTCTAAATGTCACAGCACTTGGTAATTTCTTGAACCTTGAGTATGCGGGACCAGAAGACTTCTTGTTCTCGAATGTCTTGCATTTTCCTGAGAAAATTAGTGATTCGGCTGCATTTGGCAACATTGTTCACGGCGCTCTAGCAACGCTAGTCGCTCAGAAAGAAAATGGTAAAATCTCGATAAAAAATCTCGACAAAATTATCGCCCGCAATGTCATGGATCAGCGAGTGCCAACGGCAAGAGTCGAACATGAGATTGAAAAGGCCAAGAAAGTTATCGAACATGTTCTCGATCAGAAACTATCACTGTTTGAGCAAGATATTAGGCCGGAGCTAGATTTCAGTACGCAGCATGTTGTCGTTGATGAAGTTCCGCTAACTGGTAAGATTGACGCATTTGTGAAGCAATCAAAAACTAGCGCCCACGTGATTGATTACAAAACCGGTAAACCTGAGCCGAAATGGGGCAGTGGTAGTAAACTCCATTTCTACAAACGTCAGTTAATTTTCTATAAACTTCTGGTCGAGAAATCCCGAGATTACGCCAATATGAAAGTCGATAGTGGTTCGATATTATTCGTAGAGCCGATGGGTGATGGGCAAATTATTCAACTCGAACATGAAATCACAGAGGAAGATGTTAGCGAGTTACGACAATTAATTAAGGTTGTCTGGAAAAAAATACAAAATCTCGATTTTCCTGATACTAGCGACTATAAGAAATCAATAACTGGTATACGTCAGTTTGAATCCGACCTGATCGAAGAAAAGATATAGCATCCAGTGAAAGAGATTCAAGATTTAACACTTGGCATCATAAAGATTACAAAACGACGTGGCCAAAAACAGCTATCACTGCGGCTTAAGTCGAATGATATTCTGATTTCTCAACCAACCTGGTTGCCTTATAAAGCTGGTCTGGCTTTTGCTCATCAGAAAGCGGATTGGATTTTAGAGCAACGGTCGAAGTCATCCAGCTGGCTGCCAGAATCGGCCGATTATAAAAGAGATAAAGAACGGGCTCGAGATTTAATTGATGCCAAGCTTGATCTCTGGAATGCCCACTATCAGTTTGATTTTAATCAGGTTGCTATCCGAGACCAGTCGAGTCGCTGGGGAAGTTGTTCAAGCTTAAAGAATCTAAATTTTAATTGGAAGTTATTATATTTACCTGAAAAATTAATTGATTACGTGGTTGTCCATGAGCTATGTCATCTGAAGGAGCAAAATCATTCGAAAAACTTCTGGGCTTTGGTTGCTGAAACGACCCCTGACTACAAAAAACTCCGTAAACAGCTCCACACGCATAGCGTTTAGTAGCCATTTGTATTTGCCGTTCACAGATAAATCGCATGTTGTCTTGTGGGTTTCTAGATATTTCCTTAAGCATGAGTGTGATACAATAAATTGAATAAAATTTCTAGTAGTGAACAAAAGACAAAGGGGTTGATTATAACGAAAAAAATGAGTCAAATAGCAGTAAGTTTACATAGCTTTAAGATATTTGTAGCGACGCTCGCGATTGTCGGATCTTTTTTACTGCTAGCTCCTGGGCTAGCCAATGCCGCCATGCCGCCAGATAGCTGCTTTGCTTTCAGCAGCAATACAATTACTGATTATTACGACTACGAAGGCAACGACAGCAACAACTCAGCGTGCACGAGAGATGTCGATATCCCGGCTAGTATTGGTGGTAGTGCAGTGACTGCCATTGGTAACGGTGCTTTTAATGATAACAGCCTCACCACGCTAACTATCCCAAATACAGTATCAACTATTGGTGAAAACGCGTTTAGTACTAACAAATTGGCTACAGTAATTATTCCTAACTCTGTGGTGGCCCTCGGTAGAAATTCATTTTCAATAAATGACCTTACTGCTCTTACTATATCTAATCAGATAACGGCAATTGATAGCACGACTTTTGCCGCGAATAAACTGGTATTGGTTACATTGCCAAGCTCAGTTTTAAGTATTGATAACACAGCATTTATCGCTCAGAGTAATAGAGGCGCAAGCGCCTACTATGATCTCTTCTCTGGGGATTCTGCACGTTCAGCTTCTGCGATGGATGATATTTTCTTTATCAGACTTTACACCGAAGACCCCGTAAATCCTACCGGTTTAGTCGATGACTTTACGGTAGAGGCCGAATTTGGATCTGATTTTAATGGTGATGGTGATCAAGATGATTCTTTTGGTGGCCACATCATAAACCCAGTAGCTAGTAATGTTAGCTATAAAGATACAGCTGGTAATACTTTGCAGCCTGATTTATTCCAGACTGGAAATGGCGGCTTAACAGATTATATGGTTAAGAATAACCCAAACAACGAACTAAATAGATACTTCCGTTTTGGCAATGAGCAAACCTTCACTCCGCCAGCAATTAGTGGCTTCACAACTCCAGCTAATGCTACTTTCGCTCTAAACACCGTTCCAACCACCAACTATAGCTTTATCTACCAATCAACCGCACAACCAGCAGGCGCTTCGGGTGTAGGGGGTAATAATTCGAACAATCTAGTCTCAACTTTGGCCGAAACAGGGGACAACGCTTCGATTCTTGGTGCTGTGTCTATCGTGATGATTTTGTCGTCTGCGATTGCTGTTAAGTTCAAGCACCGTATTCTAGCCGCAAGATAAACAGTTTGTTATAATTAGCTTACTTTATAATTAAATATCAAGAGTGTGGCGAGAGTTGAGCTTTACGACCCACCGGCAACCCATTTAAGTTGGGTGCTACATCTCACCCACGAAAGGGGACAGATATGAAAAAATCTATAAAAATCTGTTTTGATTTTGAATTCACTTCAAAGTCTAAACAACAAATAATTGGGGTGATCCGAGCCGTTAGGCGAGCTAAGAGAGGAATACTTCCCCTCTTAAAGCCGGAGGCATTATGAACTATCAACTATTTACGAGCGAATCGGTTTGCGCAGGGCACCCAGACAAGATTGCTGATCAGATAAGTGATGCAATATTAGACGCTGCGCTCGCTCAAGACCCGCAGGCGAGGGTAGCTATCGAAACTGCTGTCAAAGACCGAGTAATGATATTCGGCGAACTAACGACCTCTGCAGACATAGATTATGAAAAAATCGTTCGTTCCTAAGTAAAGCGACTCGGCTATACGAATCCTGATTGGGGTTTCACCGATAAATCACCAATCGAAGTCCATGTCAATCAGCAGAGCCCACAGATAGCAGAAGGCGTTGGTGAAGTTGGCGCAGGTGATCAGGGTATGATGTTTGGCTATGCCTGTGATCACACTGAAAACTATATGCCATTACCGATTACTCTAGCGCACGAAATCACCAAAAAAATCGATAAAGCTAGAGAATCAGGCAAAATTGATTGGTTACGACCGGACGGTAAGGCGCAGGTGACTGTAGGTTATGACAATACAGATCGACCTGTTTCGATTGAGAAGGTTGTGGTTGCTGTCTCCCACAGCCAAGATGCCAAGCAAAAACAAATCGATCAGCAAATATTGGACCAGATTGTTAACCCAGCTCTCGCGTTACATAAATTTGGTCCAATTGATGGTTCTAAGCTGACTGTTAACGGAACTGGCGCTTGGTATATCCCAGGTCCTGCTAGCGACGCAGGTTTGACTGGCCGAAAGATAGTTGTTGATAGCTATGGCGGTTACGCCAGAGTAGGTGGCGGAGCATTTTCCGGTAAAGATCCTAGCAAGGTTGATCGTTCGGGTGCGTACGCTGCTCGTTATCTTGCGAAAAATATTGTGGCGGCTGGATTAGCGGAGCAGTGTGAAGTTGCGCTGGCGTACTGCATCGGCCAACCAAAGCCAGTTATGCAAGCCTATGAAACTTTTGGAACGGCTAAAAAATCACTCAAAGAAATTGAGGAATTTGCTAATAACTTACTCGATACATCTGTTGTGGGAATCATAAATCACTTCGATTTACGTCGACCAATTTATAAGAAAACTGCTAGTTACGGCCACTTTGGTCGCTCAAATTTCCCATGGGAGAAAACTAAATAGCTATTATTTAGTTTCATCGGGTTGTCTTGGTTTTGGATTGTCTGAATGTCGAGGACCGAAGCTATTTACTCCACTCAAGACAATTTCAGGTGTTGCTGGAGTGCCTTCCATTGGCTCTGCACCAAAGTGCCGGGCGCTAAATCCTAATTTCCCGCGAAGAGTAGGATCGCTAGGGTTGCTTGAAGCATCGTCGGATCCGGAATCATCGGTGCCTTCAAATATTCCCTGTAGTACGTCAAGTTCTTCAACAAGATCCGCTAATTCATTTCTCTGGCTACCAGTTAAGAAAATTCTTGAATGGTCTGGATAATCACCATCTTCTTCTTTCATTAAACGAAGCAAAGGTGCTGCAGCTAAAACTGTTTCAAGCAAACGTGATTCATCAGGTTTATCAAATCTATTTAGATGACCCTCTTCAAGCTCATCCTCTCTGACAAATTCTAGTAAATTATTCATAATTTCTGTCTGTTAAAAAAAATCTTTTTTAAGAGTACCCACCGAGGAACGTATCGCCTTCCGCTCTATAAGTTTAAACATTCTTAAGGGCATATCAGGGAGCCCTTCTAAAACTTCTTCAGGTAATGGTGGACCAACTTCTAATCCGCGATTTCCCTCGTCGATGTCACCCATTCCACTTGGATCTTGTATTCCATCTAAGCTGCTATCTGAATCTGACATACTAATTTCCTTTTTTCAGTTATTGAATAATGTAAACATAGACCACTATAGTAACTTTTTGTCAATACTGGGTTATATTTTTCATTATCCGTCTTAATTATTGGTCGAGCTTTCTACATCGACAAGTATTCTTCCAGAATAAACAGTAGCTATGCTGTTTGTAGTAAATATTTGCTAGAATTAATAGTGATGAATATTATAACCAAAAGAAATAGTTTGTTATTTGCTGTGCTGTTGCTCATTGTGGCTACGACCTCGTTTGCTGTTGTAGGTGAGGGGAGTAATCCAGCACAACAAACTGAACTCAAGCCAACGCCGGTTGTGATTGTGGCGGGACAATCAAATGCGACAGGAACTAATACGTCTATTGAGCTTCTCGAGCAGAAGCTAGGCGAGAATGAAGCTGATAGAAATGTCCACCTTGACTATGCGATTCATCACGATGTGATGTGGTCGTTCTCTTCCTCGAAATCTACACTTATGACGCCACAACCGAATAAATTTTTTGGTTTAGAGACTTCGCTTGGACGTGAATTATATGCGGATGGCATTAGTGATCTGCAGATACTAAAGGTGTCAGACAATGGCCGTAAGCTGGCATTTTCTGAATCTGATCAGACGTGGCATCCTGATGCAAAAATAAGCTCATATACTCAACTCAAAAGTCAGTACAAGCAGCTAAAAAGTGAAATGTTTGATATCGGAAGATACCCTGACGTAATCGGTTTTATCTGGGTGCAAGGTGAGAGCGATGCCATTGTAGATAAATATGCTGATGCCTACCAACAAAACTTGAATCAGTTTTTTAACCAACTAAAAAACGATAAAATAATTTATTCAAAAACAGGTGTTGTCATAGCCCAAATCGGGCCTAAGTGTATTGATGGGTGTCCAAAAACTGATGAAGGATTTGCAAAAGTTCGTGAAGCTCAAGGATTATTCAGCAGTGATAATAACTACAAACTAATCGATATTGCTGATATGCCTCGGGTAGCAGGTGACCCAATCCATCTTAACGCTCAAGGTCAACAACAGCTCGGTAAAATTTCGGCAGACTACATCAATGCACATTACTCACAGCAAAACCCAGACTATATGTCATCACTTTCAGCTGAACTTAGATAAATTGATGGTAGTGATATTAGTGTTATAGCAAACTTGATGATGACATTTGTCAGCACGATCGACCAGATGATAGACACCGGAAGACTGCCAGTGAAGGCGATAAAAGCAAAGATTAGGCTGTCGATCGGGATAGAAAATGCGTTACTAAACAACACTCGTCCCCATTGGTGTTTCTTGCTAATTTTTCTGACGAAGAAACTATAAGCCTCGGTATCGATGAGCTCGCTGATTACTTCGGCGATAATACTCGCAATCACAATTTGCCAGATTGGGCCGAGAATTGCAGTAAATTCTGATTGCAGTCCCCACGAATTGTCAGCAGGCAAGGCGGTGACAAACCAGAAAAATCCTGCCATAAATAGATTCAGTATGGCTGCTAAGATAATTATTTTTCTGGTCGCAGATTTGCCTAGATTTTTATGCAACAAGTCACGTAGGGTAAAGGTGAATGGGTAGAGGAAGGTACCGCCGTCGATGGCTTGCACTCCAAGAAATGGAATAGTTATG
>CAZUNB010000014.1:19772-27312 GCA_964622235.1 uncultured Candidatus Saccharibacteria bacterium
ATAGTTATGGCAGCAATCTTTAGGCTGCCAATATCTGAGAAAATTTGCAGAGCGATATAGCTGGCTATAATTGCGATGCTAAAGGTTGTAATTTTTTGCTTCATTATTGGATAAAGTTTAGTATACACTAAGAATTTTCTGACTTCTGGGTCTGGGTGTAAAAGAACCAAAGCCACTTTGCAAATTTAGTTACTAGGAACACAAGGTCGGACCTTGTGTAGGCAAAGGCAATTTTGGATAAAACATCGAAAGGTTTATCATAGCTAGAATGAATAGCGAAAATGTGAAACGTGAATTAGCAAAGTTTAACAGCTCTGAGCGAGCACAGACCAACCGATGGTTTTTCAAGACTTTGAAGGGGCAGTATGGTGAGTTTGATAAATTTATCGGCGTCAGTGCGTCGCAGATTCGCGTAGTGGCTAAAAACAACCAATTAATCGAACTTTCTGAAATCAAAAAGCTATTTCAATCACCAATTCATGAACATCGGTTAACGGCAGCGATTCTGCTGACCTATCAGTACGATGTGAAAGTAAGTGACAAGCGGGAAATTTTTGATTTTTATCTAGAGATTGTTCGTAATCATACGACTGTACAAATAGCGCCTGATTATAAGGTTGAAATCCAGAAGCGAACTGGTGTCGACGCGTGGGATATTGTCGATTCTTCGGCGCACAAAATTGTCGGTCAGCACTTGATTGGCAGAAATACTTCCATGCTTTATGAGCTGGCAAATAATCCAAATCTTTGGCAAAATCGGGTGGCTATGATTTCAACCTGGTGGCCAATTGTAAAATACGACATTTTTGATGATGCATTGAAATTGGCAGAAATATTTCTTAACCATCCACATGATCTTATTCAAAAAGCCAGTGGTTGGATGTTGCGCGAAGTTGGTAAGAAAGATGACCAGGTTTTGCGTGGATTTCTTGATAAACATATTGGTAATCTGTCGAGAACGACGCTTCGCTATGCTATTGAGAGACTGCCTAAGAAAGACCGCAAATCCTATCTGTTAGCTGGTAAATCGTGAGTATTTGGCAACTTTTAGCTATTCTCCTTATTACGACAGTATTAGGATTTATTAGTGCGGTCAGCGGTGGCGGAACTGGGGCACTGATTACACCAGGATTAGTGTTATTTGGTTTGCCGCCAGCACATGTTATTGCGGTCGGTCGTTTTGCTGAACTCGGAATGGGAACAGGAGCACTTTGGCGGTTTGTAAAAAATGACGTCGTTGACTGGAGGTGGGCTCGCCGTCTCATGCCAGTTTCAATCGTTTTATCTGTAATCTCGAGCTTAGTCGTGGTTGATATGTCTGGCGTGGTGCTAAAAAATGCTATTGCACTCGCCACACTGAGTGTTGCAATAGTTTTGTTAATTGATAGAAAGGCTGGACTAAAAAAAATCAAAACGAGTCGTCGACGCAAACGGATTGGTTCGTTACTCTTTTGGGTGATTGATTTTATCCGCTATATTGTTGCTAGTGGATTTTCTACTTTTAACATGTACGTTATGATGCGATTGCTCGGTATGGACGCATTGACCGCGAATGCAACTAAGCGGGCAATCGCATATCCTTCGATATTTGTCAGTCTTTCGGTTTTTATTGTAAAAGGAGCGGTTGAGTGGCCAATAGCAATTACGCTAATGCTCGGGTTTTTCTTTGGATCTCAGGCCGGAGCAAAGCTTGCTGTCAAAGCGGGTAGTAAACTCGTCCGAAACTCATTAACAGTAGTTGCTATCGTGGTTGGGATGACAATTTTGCTAACCTGATAGTGCATTTTAACTTAAATGAGAAGCAAATTGATTAGCGATTATCTAAATTTAGGTATATTTTTTGGCGAAAATGTTGATAATGCTGTTGGTCCAACCGAAGCCAGTTTGGGTTGGGTAGAGACCGTTGGCAGGCGGCTTATTTGGCTTCAGTGCATTATATTTTTCTAAAAATTCATGATGGTTATCGAACCAAACGAGCGATGATTGCAAGAAACTAAGCCCAATATCAGCCGCTAATTCATTATAGCCATACCGCTCTAGCCCCTCGGTGATGATTAGATGCAACGGTGCCCAGGCATTTGGGTAGGCCCATTGGGCGTGGATCGAGCCGAATAGTTCGGGGTTAGTAAAGCGGCTGGTTGCAGCCAGTCCGCCGCGGTGACGGAACAATTTGAGCTTGTTAACTAACGCTTTAGCGCGCGTGGCACGCGAATCATCGACTAGACCAACCCAGAGGGGATAGTAGGCTGCTAGACTCCAGACATCACTTCGTTTTTTGGAGATATAATTATAGTCAAAGAAAAATCTTCGCTTTTTGCTCCACATCAGTTGATTGATGGTTTCACGGCGAACGTTGGCATTTTGATACCAAAATCTAGTTTTTTTATGATCGCCTAATTTTTCATAGAATGAAGCAAAATGCATTTCATATTTATAAAGCAGGGAATTGAGGTCAATCGGTAAGTAGTCGAGACATTTTCGCCTGAAGCGGGGTGTCATGTCCCAACCACTTTCAGCTTCGGCGAGATCGTGCAGCATGTTGATATCGTAATAACGGCTTAATCCTTCATAAACTTCACGCCAATGAGGCTGTGCAGTACCACGCCAAACGTTTAGATATTCTTGTTCAGCAACTTTCATGCGTGCTAATTGCCACTCTTTTGGTTTGTTGTAAGTATCAGCGACAAAGTTTATATAGCTTGTAAGTAGTGGTGGCTGGCTTCGACTCGTCAGATATAGACGACTGGCATTTGGGATGACGCCAAATCTGTTGAACTGGAATATTAGATTATCTAGCATACCTGTGATTTCAGTTTCATGATTCTTGGTGTCTAGTCCGCGTGCAATAAAGTAGCTATCCCAGTAATATTGCTCCTCAAAGCTAAAATGCTGATTGTTGATAGACGGAACAATGTATGGATAGGGGAGTCCAATCAAACTACCCTTGTCAGTCGTCTGCTGTCGGCGCGTTTGTTGAAAATATCTTTCAATATGTACGAGCGCGCTTTCAAGTAATGCCTTGTCGATTTGAGCAGTCTTTCTGATTAGTTTCATGTATCTAACGTACCATAAGCGATAAGATATATTCTATTGACAAAAAGCACAAGAATTGTTAATATAGTTTAGTTAAATTAAAGTGATAGGAAATTATGTCGGTAGATACAATACAACCAATAGGTGATGCAACAGGTCAGTTTCCCACTGCGGACCTTCTTGAACAAACTAATACATTTCCTGTAGTAGATGGAGAACCTAGTGAAGTTAACGAAATGGCGGCTGTAATAGATGCTATTTACGAAGATTCTTCACCTGAGGAAATTGCAACTGGTTGGGAGGACCATATAGATTCAAAGCGTCTCGACAATTTTGGCGGACTTGGAGATGATTCGGTACCAGCTGATGCAGATTTTCATCTAACGCCAGATGCTACAGGCGACAGAAGACTTGAAGTTGATCGCTACAGTCGTCTTAGAGAAAAACGCCCTCGCGTGTACCGTTTTGGTCAAGTATTGGGAGTCATAAGTCGCCCAAAATCTGTTCTAGCTGATACTGAAAACTATTTGCAAGCCGGTAGTGAACCAAGTCCAGAGTTCGTTATTGTCGAGACTCCAGTTGATTCAAGTGAAGTTACACCTAGCTACACTGTCGCTCCTCAAGATTCGGCAACTCTTGAACATACTGGTGGTATGAAAATAGATGCAAGATGGATTGCTGATCTGGAAGAAGACGCGAGCAGAGTACCAGAAGGTACGCTTTCAGTTGAAGGAGTCCCGAAAGACATTGAAGCAGATAGACTTGCCTCCAAGTTTCGTGGTATCGGGAAAAGAGCACTAAGTGCAGCGCGCTCGATTTTTTCTAGAAAAAAAGGTGAAGCTACAACAGAAACAGATGTCACTTTTTCTGTGGATAATGGCGACCATAACAGTACGAAAGTTTCTGATAAGCCTCTTAGTAGAAAGCAGCTGATTGAAAATCGTAATCAGTATCGTAAAGATGCAAGAGCAATAAACTCCGCTACAAACTATAATCCTTATGACATTGTCGACTTAGCTGGAGAAATATTGGATAACACGACAGATGTATATCGTAGGCATAAAGCAGGTATGCGAATCGGACTAGCAGCCGTTGCCGCTGTGACACTGCTTCCCGCAGGAGTTTTAATTTTTAAATCGTCTAAAGGTGATTCGGCTGGAAACTCTGATGTACCCGCAACTGCAGAACCTTCACCTGACTCATCCGCATCTGAATCTACAAATATCAGAGATGCTGAAAGCGCAGACCCTTACTCGGTTCATATGGATGTTGAGTATGGCTTAACGCACGTTGTGAGAGAGAACCTCCGAAATCGTGGCGCAGATGTAGAATCAATTTCGCCAGAACAGTTGGTAGAATTTGTTGGCAATAATATTGATGTAGATAATCCTGGTAATTTTTTCCAAAGAGTAACATTTGAAGAACAGCTTGAAGCCCCTTCTATATCTTGGAGCGCTATGCACCATGAGTGGCGAATTAATGATCCAGAAGGTAGAACAGTAACATTAGACCCTAGAGTCGCGGATGAGGCCGCAGAAGCATATAATAGCGGAGCTCTCGGGGGTGATGGCAGTGTGGGCGAAAACGGTGTTTACAATCCGGTTTTTGCTAACTGATGTTTTTGTAGAAAGATACTTCTTACGTCAACTATATAAAAAATGGAATGATAACACTGACTTGCTATACTGATGAAGTATTATGAACAAAGAAATTGAAGATTATCGAGATTATTTACTACATGATGTATTTGCTCTACTAGATGAGAGAACTAGCTCACGACCCATGTTCGGTGGCGTCGGTTTGTATCTTGATGGACGTATTTTTGGACTGATTATTTCTGAATCCGAAGTATATCTCAAAGTTGGTGACAATAATCGCCAGGATTTTCTCGATGCTGGTAGTGAACCCTTTACGTACTATGGTCATAAAGACAAAAAACCAACGGTTATGTCGTATTGGCAATTGCCCGACAAGATTATCGAAGATCATCAAACTGCAGCTGAGTGGGCCGAAAAAGCTGCTGAAAACTCTGTAGCCAAAGATTAAACGTGTTTATTGTTGTTGGTTGCAATATGTCTAGTGTAAGCTAGGTATCATATGAACGAACTGAAAATTGTCACAATCGGTGGAGGAACAGGTAGTTTTAATATCCTACAGGGTCTAAAGAAGCTTTCAAGTGATATTACAGCAATAATCAGTATGGTTGATGATGGTGGAAGTACCGGAGTATTGCGTGATGAACTCGGTGTTTTACCACCCGGTGATGTCCGCCAAGCATTGGTGGCTTTGTCGGAGTCGACACAACTAACTCGAGAACTTTTTAACTACCGTTTTGAGGAAGGGACTTTTGAGGGACATAGCTTTGGTAATCTCTTTTTGTCTGCATTAGAGAAGGTCAGTGGTAACTTCGGTGATGCTGTGACTGCTACGAGCGACATTTTGAAAATTCGTGGCCAGGTCGTGCCAGTAACTCTTGACGATGCTCGGCTCGTATTGCATTACCCAGATGGTGAAGAGGTAGTTGGTGAACACATCATCGATGAGGTAGCTTTCCGTAAAGACGCACGTCCTGAAGTTCAGTTGCGTCCAAAGTGTCAACTTAACCCAAAAGCCAGGCAGGCAGTTGCTCGAGCGGATGTAATCATCTTTGCTCCAGGCACTTTGCATGGTTCATTACTGCCTAATCTGGCAGTTGAAGGCATGCGTGAGGCGCTCGAAACAACCAATGCAAAGATTGCCTATGTTTGTAATCTCGTGACTAACAACGGTCAAACTGATGATTGGCAGGTCAATGATTTTGTCGAAGAAATTGAACGTTACAGCGGCCAAAATTCAGTTGATTACGTACTATACAACAACGCCGAGCCGAGTAACGAGCTGTTGGCAGCATACGCCAAAGATGGTGAGCTGGGTGTCACATTTACTCAAAAAAAAATAGACGCGATGAGCTGTCAAGCGATAGCTGACAACTTCGTGGCTGAACCTGATGGTCCAGATAGTAAAGGCAGACAGTTCATCCGACATGATGCCAAAAAAGTAACTGCTTGGGTCCAAAGAATTGCCGAAGGACGAGTAGATGGTTGATAAGCCGGTTAAACCACGACTGATTCTGCTTGATATGGATCGCACGATTTTTGATACTGATCAACATTTCACTGATTTTACTGACATCACTGCTAGAGAGTATGGTTTGGATGCTAGCTTGCTACGAAACCACGAGCACCAACTAACAAAAAATCCCGGTCCTTATAGTCCGATTGATGATATTCGTTATAATAATATTTTACCAGGAGTTGACGCTAATCAATTGCTCGAGAACATTGAAAAACAAATGCTTGCTAACGACCATGACTATCTTTATCCAGATGTTGCGGAGTTCATTGTACGTCAACAGAAGCAGGGTAATGAGGTTGTGATTGTGACAGTTGGTACACATGAGTATCAACTACATAAACAGCGGCTTTCCCCTGAACTCCATGCACTTCCAATTATGGTAACGCGCCGCACGAAGAGTGAGTTGCTTGGGGCAGCACTCGAATTTAAACAAGATTATATTAAGCTTTGGTATGAAGGTATCAGTGTCCGAGCTGAAAAGGTGACGTTGGTAGATGATAGAACTGGTACTTTTGATGGAAAACTTCCGACCGATGCTCGTTTTGACGGATATCTGTTGAAGCGTCCCGGTGTTGGCCATACAGAAGAGCTAGTCGATAACTCTCTAGCTACACAAATAATATCCTTATCTCAATTTGTATAATTAATATGATTAAGGCAGTAATATTCGATATAGATGGAACACTTCTCGATACGTCCAGATTTATTGATAGTTCATTTCGATATACTTTTTCTCAGCATGGGCTAGGTGAGGTGAGCGATGAACAGCTCCAGTCGATAAAAGGTCAAGAATTACTTCTCTGTTACCAGACGTTAATTAAACATAGTTCATATGAAAGTTTGCTGGAGACGCATCGAAGTATCCAGCTTAATAATTTCGAGTTGTGCTCACTTTTTCCTGATGTCAGAGAGATGTTTAATGAGATTCAACTAAAATATATGATTGCTGCTGCAACAAATCGTTCAAAACTTACTCTTATTAAGAGTCTAGAGCATGCAAATATAGACGAAAATTTCGAGTATATTATAACTCCTGAAGACGTTGCTAGACCAAAGCCACATCCCGACATGCTATTGCTTGCAGCAAAAAAGCTCGGTATCACACCTGAGGAAACTGTAATGGTGGGGGATACGATAAACGACATTGTGTCTGGCAAGAGTGCGGGTATGAAAACAATTGCAATTAATAGACAATTAGATGAGTTGAGGAGTAATAATCGTTCGAGTAACACACAACCTGACATAGTCATCGATGATCTTTCTAGTTTAGTTCAAGCTATTAACAATCTATAAATGGTCTTGTTAGGTAGGCGATGAGTTTAGTGGGCTGAAAACTTTGGGACTATAAATTACTTGTTGTTAGGGAAAAATTTGTTTTCTAGCTTCAAAAAAT
>CAZUNB010000015.1:0-25313 GCA_964622235.1 uncultured Candidatus Saccharibacteria bacterium
CTAGCTATTGTACAAATCAGGGATTTGACAATAATCTGAACCTAGCTGAGCAAGGCTCAGAGGTTCAGAATAATGTTTTTAATACCAGTTTCAAAAGCTTGCAAGTAAGCACTTGAAACTGGTGCTGGGAGCAGGATTCGAACCTGCGAAGGCATAAGCCAACAGATTTACAGTCTGTCGTGTTTGACCGCTTCACTATCCCAGCCAATGCGAACTAGTATAAACGAATTTTAACTAAACTACCAAACCTACTTTTTTGCGGTTGGCGTGTTGTCCTCACTAGAGTTTACTACAGCCCATACAAGAGTGTTCACTATGGTGATAATGGCTGCATACTTAACGACTTCGACCAGAGTTTCGCCAACATGTTGATTAAGCAATGAAACCAAGCCCGCGACAACAAGTCCAAGCAAGACAAAGGCACCGTATACAGCTTGAACTTTCTTGAAGTCATTCTTTTTCTTCCATGATAAATATAATTCGTTAAACATATAGCTCCTCAATTATAATTATACTATATTTTAAAAAAAGTCTTTTGTCAATATACAAACAAAATTGAGCTCTGAACTGTTACGGCTAAAATAAAAAATCACCCAACAGGGTGATCGTTTATTTTGGAGCCGGCAGAGGGATTCGAACCCACGACCCACTGTTTACAAAACAGTTGCTCTGGACCAACTGAGCTATGCCGGCATAGACATCACATTATATCGAATCAATAGCGTGCTGTAAACGGATTAATTAACTCGGCGAGCTGGACGCTTCTTTTGAGGTAGACGACTTGATGGATTAGAAGATGTTTTACCCGTATTGGCAGTCTTGCGGTGAATTCGCTCTTTTGCCCTATGGGGTACCTTGTTAGCACGTGCAGCTATTTTACGAAGCTGCGGCGATTGTTTTTTTTGAATTGATGTTTTTGTGACTGTATTAGTGTCAAGCTTCGCTGCAGGTCTTGGTTTGGCTGATTGTGGACTAGTAGATTTAAGATTCTGGCCAGGTTGTAGCGATTGTTGAATTACTGTCGGAGAGATTATTTTTAACAGGCGAGTTCTAACTTCCTCGGCTAGTACTAGATTATTTTCTTTTTCGTGTGCCTCAACTAGCAGCTCCAGCGTTTGCGGATTTTCTTCGAGTGCGACAGCTTTTTCTAATGCCTTGGTAACTTCCTGGAAGCGCAGCAGGGCGTTTAAAGCCTTTGCATAAGCAATGTAGCGAACCGCTAAGGCCTCTTTAGCTAGCGCTTGTTCAAGCACACGGGCGGCTTTTTCAAATTTCTCATTTTCATAATATACAAGACCGAGATTGTGCAGGCTCGAAGCGGTCGGACTTATACTCGTGGCGATTTCAAAACAGACAATAGCATCATCGAACTGTTGCTGTTTGGCATACAGAATTCCAAGACGATTATATGCTGCAGCATTACGATGATCTATCTGGAGAATTGCTAAAAGCGCTTTCTCGGCAGGAATATAAGCGCGCTTACGCATTGCATTTTGAGCTAGGTCCCAAAGTTCAGTTAGTTTTTTCTTGTTTTCAGGAGACTTCGCTTCCTTTTTTACCTTCAAAGACTGCAAAGTAAAAACCAGGCTAATTGCGGCAACGATTATAATAATAAACTCAAGCATGGCTATAATTCTACCATTAAATTAAGAAAAACTAAGCGTGCATTTGCATTTTTGCGCAAACTTGACTCAGCAATCAACAACGACTCCTGTCGTCGCGCCCAAACTCCAAGTTTTTTAGAGTCTTGGCCGGTTTGCAGTACAGCATGGCTCATCGTTAACATCTGCTGTACCAGTAAAAGTGCTTTTTCTCCTGAGATTTTTTGTTGATTCAGTATACCTATCCGTTCTGGAGTATTTGCAGTTAAGAATTTTTTAGCGATTGAAGAATCATCAGATTTTGATTTAGAAACATAAAACTCTCCGTTGTTTGCGTAGTAACTTTTCTGAAGTTCAATTTCACTTAAACTTGGTTCAGTTTTTTTTAAAAATGAAATATAATTTAATTTATCAGGTTTATGAATTCTTATTCTACGCATTCGGGATCGTACAGTTGGCAAAATCATGTTTTCATCTGGTGTCGCCAGTATAAGCCGAACATTAGGGTGTCCGTTCTCCATGTCTTTTAGAAGAACGTTTTGAGCATTGGTTTCGATACCGTTAATTGCCATCAATACAAACACGACTGTTTGTTGATTTTTTAACTGTAGTAGTTTTCGCATTTCGCGGACTTGATCAGTATTGATCTTCTTTTTATCAATTCCTTCAACAAAAATTGTGTCACCGATGTTTACGCCCCACAATGCGACTAACGATCGGACAATTTGTCGTAAGCCTAGTCCAAGCGTGCCAACCACCATCGTGGCGTGGGATGGTTGAGCGACCGCGATAGCCAATTCTTTTTTAGTTCGAGGGTGCAGTAATAGATCTTCCATCTTTCTAGTATAGCCTCATAACTTAACTAAAAAAATCTGATATTTCATCTGGAAGCTCTGTACTAAAAGTTTTAGTTTCACCGCTCGGCAATTTTAATTTTAAACTTTTCGCATGCAACAGTAGCCTTGGCGCACTCTCGCCACCATATATTTCGTCTCCTACGATTGGTGTGCCGATGGATTGGAGATGAACTCGGAGCTGATGTGTTCTGCCAGTTAGTGGTAAAAGTTCTAGTAGTGCATGTTTATCATCTAAGTTTAGAACTCGATATATAGTTTTACTGACTTTTCCGTCCTTGTCAGGCTTAAAAGCAGTTGGGCGTTTGAGGTCTCTGCCGATAGCAATATCGATCTCTGCTTGTTTGTGGATCGGAACACCACTAGTAATTGCAAAATATTGTTTGGTAACTTTTCTATCGGCGAACTGTTTTTGTAGATAGCCGAGTGCCTTTGTGTTTTTGGCGACAATCATTACACCACTGGTCGCTCGGTCAAGTCGGTGGACAATGCCAGGTCGAAATGATTTTTTTAACTTGTCGTGCTCGAGCTTCTCGAAAATACTTTCTACTACACTCTGCTCTGGTAGCCAGTGGCTCTTGTTGTGCGCCAACATTCCGCTTGGCTTATTAACAACTACGACATCTTCATCTTCAAAGATTATCTCTATTGCTATTGGCGCAGCTGCTTGATTGGGAATATCTATCTTGAGAATGTCACCTAAATGAACTTTTTGTTTTTTTTGATGGCAAACTTCACCATCGATATATATATATGACGAGTCAATCGCTTTTTGCCAAAATGCACGGCTACGTTCTGGTAGCTGATCCGCCAAAATAACGTCCAGCCTACCAGATTTACTAACAACAATTTTTTGATTCAATTCTCGAACATCCATACTAAGTACTGTAACAGACAAAAGTCACCATAGTTTGAGAAAACTAGTTAACCCTATCTTAGTCCCAGAGCAGTCTGGAGGCGTGCTAGCGTTTCATTTGCGACTGGGCTGACTTTAGCCTCGTCGTTCGTCATATATTCGAAAATAACGTCATCGCTGATAGATTCAAAATTCTGCTGTACATCAGCCAAAAATTCACAAACTACATCAGCAACAGTCTTTTTGAAGTCACCATAGTGTGTCACATCCTTAAACTCTTTTTCGGCATCTTTGATTTTTAGTCCTTTAAAGCTAGCGTAAATTTGCAACAAATTGCTAATACCAGGTTGCTTATCGTGATCATAGCCTACTTGTTGTAGTGAGTCGGTCGTTGCACTCATGATTTTTTTACGAGCGACAGATGGCGAATCAATCAAATTTATCGTACCAGTGGCATCGATAACTGATTTACTCATTTTCTTAGTTGGGTCGCTTAAGCTCATAATCCGTAGTGGTTTCTCGACTTCCATAAATTTGATTTGCTCTTCTAATGCGTCTGGGACCAAAAATACTTCTCCAAACTTATTGTTGATACGAATGGCCAAATCACGAGTCAGCTCAAGGTGCTGGCGTTGATCTTCACCTACAGGAATGTATTTAGCATTGTAAAGCAAGATATCAGCTGCCATCAGGACCGGATAGTCGAATAATCCAACTGACACGCTCTCCCCTTTACTCTGCTTATCTTTAAACTGAGTCTGACGACTAAGCTCACCAAAGGTTGTAAAGTTATTGAGAAGAACGGTTAGCTCGCTATGTGCAGGCACACGGCTCTGGCGATAAATAAATGTATTCTTATCAGTTAAATCGAAGCCACATGCCATATATAGCTTGGTGTTTCGAACTGTAAAGCGCATTAGCTGGTCATAGTTAGTTGGTACCGTAAGTGAGTGTAAGTCAGGTATAAACATATTCATTCGCATCTTATTATCATCAATATATTTCTGCTGCAGTTTTATCATCGGTTTGATAGCACCTAGGTAGCTGCCGATGTGAAGTTCGCCACTGTTTTTAATCCCGGTTAGTATCGTTGATCCAAACATATTTTCTCCTTTTTTAATTTAGATTTGAGCTCCACCGAATAGCAATACTGTGGCAAAAATTGTAATACAAGCAATTACCGCGGTATATATACCTTGATGAACTCGCCATGACTTGCGCAATTCGCGTGGCACCGCCAGAAAACGAATATGTGCTAAGCCACCTAGAACAGCCAGCATCAGCAACATACCTAGTGCTACAAGTGCGAGTGGCTGCATATAGCGAATAGACACGGCAGCAAATTGACCAAAGATTGCTTTTCGTGGTAGCTCTGGTGCTTGTGTGCGTCCAGCTAGCACAGACTGCTCTTTGTTGTTGATACTTGCTATCCCCGCTGGTTTAGCGAGCAGCAGGACAACGATTGAGCTATCATGGCCATAAACATCACTCGGCATTATAGCAACCCCAACATCGCGATAGCGACTGTCAAGCATATTGTCGCGATGCGTTGGTGACTCATCCCATGCTTTCATCACTCCAGGTGTCGTCGAAAAGCCTCGTGCAAGGTTTTCACCCGCCACACTATAGTTATAGCCAGTATCATCAATCCATTGCCATGGTGTCGTTCCATCAGGAGCAATATGTGACCAGTATTTATGGCTAACCATGTCATTAGCTTTAGCTTGAGCAGCTCGATTAAGCTGTTCGTTTGGATGTAATTGGGTGAAGCCGTTTTTCTGCCGGCTGATATTTAGCTCTTCAATAATATTTTGTTGATTAAGCACAGTTGTCGCACCGAGCACTTCCGGTCGGTACGTCTGTAGATAACTAGCAAACAGGCAAAGCGCAATAACGAAAGAAAAGGCAGTTAATATAGGTAGCTTCAGAGCTATTGGCACGAAGTTATTTTCCTGATGTGCCCAGACGGCGGTTTTGATGTGTTGTTTCATGTTTTTGTTGCTTTAATTACTGATTAAACAATAGCATATTAACCTGCTGTTAGTAAAATCATGCAAGCTCAAGTAACGTTTGGGTGTTTATTTACAGTGATCTGCCAACAGGCTGTCAAAAATTGTAAGCTGAAATAAAAATGCCATCCCCTTTTCGGCCAAGGATAACGTTTAATGTGCAATTACTCAAAAAAACTAACGCTTTTAGAGCTGCTCGCGTTTAAGAGCACGATTAGAACCGTATTTTTTACGTTCTTTCATTCTAGTATCTTGCTTAAGGAAGTTAACAGTTTTAGCTGGGATTCGGGTCAATATCACCCTTGAGATCAGCATTAACTTGATTCATGTATAGATTTAGCCTTCCGGCTCCGATTACTAAAAGACTATTTCTTCCGTCTTGAGTCCGTACGAAGTTTTGTTCACCCCCCCCCATATAGTCGCCTGTTGTAGGCCAATCAACAAAGCCGTTTCCTGTACCACCTTCTGCAAAATTGGTTGGATCTTTAACCATAGCGGAGACGAATTCATCCGCTCCTTGAATATCGGATTCTGGTATACCACCTACCCCGCACAAAATAGTTAATTGTCTACCAAACTTTCCGTCTTTATCCTTTCCTTCCAGGCTACTCCGTACAATTGAATCACCTGCTTCTGTTTTAAATTCTTGAGGTCCCTTGAGGTCCTCTGTTACCGCTCATATTGTTTTCTCCATTTGTATAATATTTTATTTAATATGTAATATTGATATTTTGATATCTTTGTATATATGTCAAGTATCGAACTGCGCAATCTTTTATCCTATGTAATGGCAGTGTTGCTACAACTTGAAAAAAACTTTTTGCACAATAAAAAACAGAGTACTAGATTTGGTACTCTGTTTTCGAAATGCGGCCTGCAGACTATCGTTTTGAGAATTGCTCTCGCTTACGTGCCCGACGAAGACCGTACTTTTTACGTTCTTTCATTCTAGGGTCTCGTTTAAGGAAACCTGCTTTTTTCAGTGTTCCGCGCCAATCAGGATTGAGCTCGGTTGCTGACTTAGCAATCGCCATAACAGCTGCATCTACCTGTCCAGAGTGACCGCCGCCACTGATGACTAGACTAACGTCATGGTTGTCGGCTAATTCAAGCAAACCGAGTGGTCGCTTCAACTGCCATAGTAATCGTTCATTATTGCTCAAATATTCCTCTGCAGTATGACCATTAATAGTGATAATACCCTTGCCGTTCGTGGTCAATCGTGAGCGTGCAGTTGATTCCTTGCGCCGTCCGAGGCCGTAGTAATATTGCGCCATGATTATGCCCCTTTCCTGGAGTTAGTGATGACTTCTTTTGGCTGTTGAGCAGTGTGGTCATGTTCAGGGCCAGCAAAGACACGAAGTCGAGCTAAACGATTAGGACCAAGCTTGTTCTTCGGAAGCATACCTTTAACGGCTAGCATAATTACTTCCTCCGGCTTTCGATCCATCTTAGCCCCCAATTTTTCTTCTTTCATCGATCCAACGTAGCCACTGTGGCGATAGTATACTTTTTGGTCGGCTTTACGTTCGCTAACTGAAAGCTTCGCAGCATTGATAATAACTACAAAATCACCGCCATCAACGTGTGGAGTAACGGTAGGTTTATTCTTACCAATGATTAACGTTGCAGCTTCACTAGCAATATCACCGATTGAACGGTTGGTTGCATCAAGTAGTAGCCATTCGCGACTAACGTCTGCTGGTTTCTGAGAAAATGTTTTTTGTCGACGAATCATTATTTAGCCTCACTTTTAACGCTTAGATCTATCTCATCAACAAAACTAACACGAGCCATCTCGGCATTATCGCCTCGGCGAAAGCCTTCTCGTACTAGTCGTACGTGGCCGCTATCTCGCTTTAATTGTGGTGCAATCACATCAACCAATTGATGCGCGTACTGTTCACTACCCAATCGAGCAATGATAAGTCGTCGACTATGAAGTGTTCCAACTTTAGATTTACTGATTAGTTTTTCGATAAATGGTACAAGCTCTTTTGCTTTTGGGACGGTGGTCTGAATTGAGCCCTCTTTAATGAGGGAAACAGCCATAGTCTTTAGCAAGGCTCGACGTGTGTCGCGCTTTCGGCCTAATTTTCTTCCTTGGTAACTGTGTCGGTGCATAAAATTCCTATAAGCTCAGTTCGCTAATCTTATCTTGTACTTCTTCCATGGCCTTGTTTCCAAAACCTTTAAGTTCTTTCAGGTCGCTGTCAGTGAGTGAAATCAAATCGCTTACGGTGTGAATCTCGTTATTGATCAGTGCATTAGTTGTACGAGCTGATAAACCAAGATCTTCAATTGAAGTGTTAAGCTCACTGCCATCATCAGCAACTTCAGCAACAACTGGTGCAACTGGAGCTCGATCTACTTGACTAGTAGCAACTGTTGTCTGTCCTGCAAGCGCTTCATACTGTGATTTTAAGATTGCATTAGCTTCTTCAAAAGCATCTTTTGGAGTAATCGTACCATCAGTTTTGATTGAAATAACCAATTTATCAAGGTTTGTAATTTGACCGACTCGAGTACTCTCGACATTGTATCTAACACGAGTCACAGGGCTATACAGTGCATCTATAGCAATCATATCACTTGGTACTGATTCTTGTCGTTCTTCAACAGTTAAGTAGCCTCGACCTTGTTCAGCAAGCATATCAATAGTAAAAGTGCTTGAGCCGTCAATAGTTGCAATAGGTTGACTTGGGTCGACGATTTCAATGTCTGAGTTTGCCTCGATATCACCTGCAGTAACTACACCAGCTTTTTTAGTTGAAAGTCGCAAATTAACTGGTTCATCACTATGAACCTTAATATTGATGTGCTTAAGGTTCAGCATAATATCAACAACGTCTTCTTTGACACCATCAACGGTGGTAAATTCATGCGTAGCTTCAGCAATTTTGAAAGCAATGATAGCCGATCCAGCAATACTAGATAGCAAAACACGACGGACACTATTTCCAAGCGTTGTACCGTAACCAGTGTGAAGTGGTTCGATTGTTAGCGTCGTTGTATTGTCAGCCTGATCATCTGCCTTTGTTAAATTTGGTGTAAGAATGGTGTTTGCATGTGCCATTATATTTGCTCCTTTATCTTCTGCACTACCGCTGGTAGTACTCTACGATTAATTGTTCATTTATCTCAGGCTCAGCTTCCGCTCTTGTAGGCTGACCAGTGATTTTCACAGTAAATTTCTTGTCATCAGCAGTTAACCAGCTGTAACTATCAACAGGGACATTATTCATCAATTGCTCTAGGTTCTTGAAGTAAAATGATTTATGACTTTTTGTCCGTAAAACTATTTCATCACCTGTCTTAACCTGAATAGAAGGGATATCTACCCGTCGGCCATTGAGTTCGAAGTGACCATGACTGACAAGCTGTCGAGCAGCTGGTCGGCTTGGCGCAAAGCCAGCTCGGTATATGACATTATCAAGTCGACGTTCAAGGAGTTCCAGCAATACAACACCGGTTTGACCCTTATGACGAGTAGCTTTGTCCATCAATCGTTTGAATTGCTTTTCAAGCAAGCCGTACATTCTTTTAGCTTTTTGCTTTTCACGCAATTGTAAGCCGTAGTTGCTAATTCGTTGCTGTCGTTGGCCAGGTTGTTGTCCTGGTTTATTTGTTCGTTTGACCATGATGCGCTGTGCTTTAGGGTGAAGCGCAACACCTTCGCGACGACTAAGTTTTGTGATCGATGTTAAGTTACGTGCCATTTAAACTCTCCTTGCCTTTGGCGGACGAGTTCCACCATGTTTAATCGGGGTAACATCAGCGATAGAGCTAACCATAATATCAACGTTTTGTAATGCTCGAATGGCTGAATCGCGCCCAAGGCCGATGCCTTTAACGAAAACATCTGCTTTTGAAACACCAAATTGATTACGAGCAGTATTTGATACTTCTTCCGCAGCAATTTGAGCGGCGTAAGCAGTGCTTTTCTTAGAACCGCGGAATCCGCAGCTTCCGGCACTTGATGCACAAAGTAGGTTGCCCTTTGTATCAGTAAACGAAATTATTGTATTATTTGTAGTCGCTTGGATATGGACCTGCGCTGAAGGTACTGATCTTTTCTGCTTCTTTTTCTTAGTCGTCGGTTTTTTGGGTTCTGCCACAAATTCTCCTATGTCTTACTTGCTGCTTTAGGTTGTGAGCCACCAACTGCGACACGGCGGCCACGCTTGGTTCGGCTATTAGTTCGGGTTCGCTGACCACGGCTGGGAAGGTTCTTCTTATGTCGCTCACCACGGTAGCTACCAATGTCTTTTAGACGCTTAATGTTATTACTAACAATTCGCTGAAGATCACCTTCAATAGTGTAGTTAGCATCAAGCTCATCGCGGATTTTCTGTAGTTCGGTTTCGGTTAAGTCTTTGACTCGTGCAGTTGGGTCGATTGAAAGTTCATCAAGAATCTTCTGGGAAGTTGTTAAGCCAATACCAAAGATATAGGTCAGTGAAATCTGAACTTGTTTCTGTGGTGGAATAGTTACGTTTGCAATTCTTGCCATGATTAACCTTGTCTCTGTTTATGCTTAGGTTTCTTCTTATTGATAACATAGACTCGGCCTTTGCGTCGGACGATCTGATCATCGGGGCTAATTTTCTTTACGCTTGCTTGTACTTTCATAATGTCTTTTTACCGGTTACGGTATGTTATCCTTCCCTTTTCCATATCATATGGTGTTAGCTCGACGGTGACCTTGTCTCCTCGTACGATGCGGATATAGTGCTTTCGCATTTTTCCGCCGACATGAGCCATGATCATGTGTCCATTATCCAGCTCTACTCGAAACATTGCTCCTGGGAGCGCTTCTGTAATAGTACCGGTTAATTCGATCACATCTTTTTTCGACATATAGTATAACCATTGATTATACACACGTCAGATGTTTCGTGCAAATCTTTTGCAAAAACAATACCATCTCGTTGACTTACAACTGCAACGTACGATAATTCTACTTGTATATCCAATACATTTCAAGCTTTTTCATATATCCACAATATTGAGCTTATTTTCAACTACTTTGTACGTATACCGTTTTAAGGCGAGCTTGCTGTGTCTTCCACATCCGTCTCATACTAAAGTCTTTTTCTTTTCCTAATCTAGTCTCATGTCTTTTTGACTTATCGAACAGCGTTGTTCTATCCGATATAATCTGAATGCCATTTCCTTTCAGTTTAATATTCGGCAGATCTTTCCAGTCTTTGACAACACTATAAAAATACGAAAAATTTCGACCCCTAAATAAGTTGTTTAAACCTATTATTCCTACATTATTGCAGTTGACCGCACTTGAATCCTCCACTGTCATGCCACAATACCCTAATCTTCTGTTTAAGACATCTGCATTAAAAACTGAATAGGCGACCCCGCATTCCTCTGCAATGCATTCTTTTTGTTCTAGAGGATTAAACCGACTTCTACTTGTTGCTTTTTCAATATTTGCTGATCTTGAAAAAGCACGTGAAAAGTTGTTTGCCATACTGCCTTCAACTCTGCGAACAGATGAAGGATCGAATGATGTTTCATAGTCCAACACAAATGCAGAATCACCCTTACATTCAGGGCCGTTAAGAGCAGAACAGTTTTTTAATCCAATTTTTTGACTACCCAATGCTCGACTGTTGCAAAAAGCGCGCTTAGAATCGATTGCAGCGCAATCTACCAGTCCACCACAATATTCGAATGCATTATTTGCACCCTCTACTTCGCAGTCTACAAGGTCGCTGCACTCCGTTAGCACATTCACTGTTTTGTTGGCTTTCACTTTAATCTTAACTTCGCTAACTCCTCTTAGAAACTCATTTGCTGCTTCAGGGAAGATAACGCCGCTGATATCAATAGATCCTAAATCAAGGATGCTTTCTTGACCAACCTTTGCCAAGCGTTGTTTTTCAGCAGAGATTATAGCAACCATTTTTTTATTGATCTTTTGGAACTCAGCTGCCGATATCACGCTAGAGAGCATCTCAACTTGCTTGCCAAACTTCTCAGCGGAGTCTTCGCTCATCGCTCTAATCTCTGTTGGAGAATTTTTTTGTATTCTAGTTCTTTTTTCTTGAGCTTTTTGTAAAACCTCAAACACAACACCAGAGTCTCCTACGGTTAATGTAACCTCAGGAGCTTGTGCAATACTCGCACAGTTACCTTCCGTTTTCTCTAGAGTCGCTGCAGCATATGGATACCTCTCTAACTCAACTAAATTATCTGCTCCAATAGGCTTGATACGAAAAGATAGACCTCCTGAGTCTATGGATACTACTGCGTCAGGACCCTCGGTACTGTTTGGTCTTTGCCTGACTAAACGATCGTCAAATCTCTCGAAAGCATCAACTACAACTTGTTTATCTTCTGCTCCATGGTGCGACAAAAATCTAGCTACAGACGCGGCAACTCTCTCTAATTTCGCTAATACATGCGGTTGTTCGCCTGAGATATAGTTTGTTTTACCGCTCGGAGACTTCAATACGTGTTGCATTTGCATTTCTTCAATGAGCGGATTAGCTAGTAGTTGGCCAAAAGTTGTTTTGATCAATTCACTTCTATTAAGATTTCCATCGATCGCAGCTTGTAGAGCAGCGTCTATTTGCTTCAGGTATTCTTTCTTTAAAATAGGCATTGGCTTACCCTCTTCATCAACTATTATTTGTCCATACCTCTCCTGCTGCTCAATCTCTGTAGCAACCATGTCTATCTCTCCGGTATCTTGTTCTGTAGCCCCAAATGTTGTTAGCAGAGCGATAGTACATTTCATATCATGCAGTTTTGGGTCAATAAATTTTACGAGTGGAATGTGCAAAAAACCAGTATTTGATTCTTCAACCCATATTAGCAGACCAAATTCAGTACTTGTCGAAGATCTGCCGTCTAGATCTTCAGCTTTACTTTGCGTCTTAGGCCCCACGCAGAAACTAGCTAACATTTTGCGATCCCGCTCAATAATAGGCAAGGAGATTTGCTCACCTATTCTTTGAACTTCTATTGGGCAGCCATCAACTCCTATTGCTTCGATAGATGTTTTTCTATCGGCCTTTTCGACGAGCCCACCTATTTTTTGAGCCAATATTGAGCATTCATCTTTACCAGTAACAAGTTGAGTAAGACGATCTATTCTGGCAGTCGTTTCTCTACTTATTACGTCAGGATTAGGTGCAGGTTCCTGTTCAGGCGAGTTTGACATAATGTCATTATATTGACTTATTGACTAATTAGCAATAGGATAAAATGCTATGATTTATAATGGATGACTCAATGGTCGTCGTAGGTTACGATAAGAGCCCGGCTTTCGATCTGCCTTAGGGTTTCGATAGCGACAGCCACTGTGATCAAAACACCAGTTCCGCCGAGCGTAAACAGCTGTGCGAGTTGTGATATCGGTAAAAAACGTTGAACAATCAGTTGTGTAATAAATGGCATGACGGCTATCAAGCCTAAACTAATAGAACCGAACAAAGTTAAACGTCCAACTACTTTTTTAAGATACCTCTCGGTTGATTTACCTGGACGAATACCGGCCAAAAAGCCACCTTGTTTTTGTAAGTTTTCAGCAATTTCTTTGGTGTTGAAAGTGAAACCAGTGTAGAAGTATGTAAAAGCGATAACTAACGAGAAGTAAATAACTGGATAGAGATATACCTGAAGAACACTGAAGCCACCGCCAAAAGCTGCACCACCGGTATTGTACGGATTTAGTGTAAAAATTTTCTCTAGCCATGAGCCAGCAGAACTCAACCATTCGATTTTACTTCCCTTAATAAGACCACCTATAAACCCTGGTACGGTAAGGAATGAAACAGCAAAGATAATCGGTATTACGCCTGCAGTTATGAGTTTAATTGGTAGGATTGTCGTAACACCACCATATGCACGATTACCTTGGACTCGTTTGGCATAATTAATAGTCAGCTGTCTGGTTGCTTCATTTAGCTTAACAATTAAATAAGTCACTAATATGGACGCTAAAGAAAAACCAATGACAAATGCTGCTCCAACCGGGCTAATTGGGATGCTAAATAAGCCAAAGATATCTATAGACTGTTCACCGCCAGGATTCAGTAAGCCAAGTGATGTACTCAATAATCGCGGAAGTTGCGTTACAATACCTATAAAGATCAAAATACTAATACCGTTTCCCACACCCTGTTCACTAATAAGTTCACCAAGCCACATCAGAAGAATAGAACCTCCAACTAGCGCAGTAACCATAACTACCCAGTCCCAAGGGCTAGCATTGGCTACAATGTCAAAACCTAGTACACTTTTTAGCCCTTGCCCCTTTGAACCAGAGTTAAGTAAGAAAATCATAGCAATTGCTTGACCAATACCAAGTGGCACAGCCAATATACGAGTGTACTGATTTATTTTGGTTCGACCTTGCTCACCTTCTTTGTCTAGTGCTTCGAGAGAAGGAACCACTTTACGTAGTAACTGCATAATAATTGAACCATTGATGAATGGACCGAGACCCATCATAACGATTGAGAAATTTGCGAGAGCACCACCTGATAATAGGTTAAAGAAAGCGAATACTTCTTGGTTCTGAACTGTTTGAGAGATAGCGTCACGAAGCTGAGCAGCGTCAGCCACTGGTATAGGGATATGTGCCAATATTCGGTAGATTACTAAAATAAAACCGACAATCAAGAGGCGCTTTTGCATATCGCGGTTGCGTAGTGCTTTTGCGATTAATTTCCAGCTCATGAGACCCCTCTCTATTTTGCGGCAAATGCCGCGTTATGGATTACTTTGTTTCTGCTTCTTTGGTGATTACTTCTTTAGATTTTCTCGGAACAACTTCTGTCTTAGTGAACTTCCCGCCAGCTGATTCAATAACGCTAAGTGCTCCAGCACTGACAAACTGTAAATTAATCTGCTTAGCAGTCTTCATTTCACCCTTAAGTACGACTTTTGCCAATGAGTCTGCATGAGGCACGATCCCGTGCTTAGACAAAACCTGATTATCGACAGTAGTTTCTGAAAGTTTTTCAAGTCGACCAGTTGTAACAGTTTCTACGGCACGTCGGTGAGACGTAAAGCCACGTAGCTTTGGCAGTCGCTGCAAGAGTGGTGTCTGACCACCTTCGAAACTTCGTCGCTTTTTAGCACCACTTCGTGAGTTTTGACCCTTAGTACCACGTCCAGCAGTCTTTCCCTGACCGGCAGAAATGCCACGGCCTTTTCGGGTGCCTGTCTTGTTTTTAGTTACTTCTAATTCGTGATATTTCATAGTTACGCCTCTGCCTTCACTTTGTCGGTTTTTTTAGCTGTTTGTTTCCTAGCAGATGCTCGGGATTTTCTAACACCTTCATGTAACTCAGCAGTAACCCAATTTTCTTTAGCAACTGAACTGCCTAAAGCTTGAACCGTGGCGTATGCAACATTGATCTTATTGCTTGAACCGAGTGATTTACAGATGATATTCTTCAGCCCAGTGACATCGAGTACATTACGCATAGTACCGCCGGCATTCAAACCAGTACCAGCTGGAGCAGGCTTCAACATAACTCGTGCTCCACCAACACGGCCAGCAATTTCGTGTGGGATTGTTTCATTGTCAATAACAATAGTAATCATATTCTTTTTAGCGGTATCTACGGCTTTCGTAACTGCGGTCTGAACATCAGCACCCTTAGCAACGCCAACACCAACACGAGTTTTAGTATCACCAACGACTACAGTCGCTCGGAAACGGAATCGCCGTCCACCTTTAACTACACGTGCAACACGGTCAATACTTATAACCGTTTCACTAAATTCTTTTTTCTCAATTTCGTCTGGTCGTTGTCTGGCCATCTAGAACTCCAATCCTGCTTCGCGGGCTGCTTCTGCCAACGCTTTAATTCGTCCATGATATTTCTTGCCATTTCGATCAAAGACTACTTTTGTTACTTTGGCTTTTTTAGCACTTGCAGCAATTTGTTTGCCGACTTCGGTTGCTGTGTCGGTTTTCGTCACTTTTTGTACTAAAACTCGAGCTGAAGCAAGTGTTTCACCTTTTGCATCATCAATAATCTGTGCGGAAATCGCTTTATTACTAACAAAGACTGACAATCGAGGACGAGCCAGGTCGCCAAAGATTCGTCCGCGAGAACGAGCCTTTCGGGCGGTTTGTAATCGTTGTTTTGTTGGATCTGCCATATCTATGCTCCTGCCGTCTTACCAGATTTTCTGATGATTATTTCGTCAATGTAACGAATTCCTTTACCTTTATACGGTTCAGGTTTTCTGAATGCTCGAATTTTTGCTGCAACTTGACCGACTTTCTGTTTGTCAATTCCAGAAATAGTAATGTTAGATTTCTCAACAACTACCTTGATATCATTCGGGATTGTAAAGTTAATGTCGTGTGAAAAGCCAAGGCTTAGCTTAAGTGTATCGCCGCTAACATTAGCCTTATAGCCGACACCAGTTACGATAAGAGTTTTTTCAAAACCTTTACTTACACCTTCGACCATATTAGCAACGAGACTACGAACGAGTCCATGGAATGAACGGTCTTTCTTTTCTTCGCTGCCTCGCTCAATAGTGACTAATCCAGCTTCAATCTTAAGGCTTATATTACCAGGGATATTCTGAGTTAGTTCGCCTCTGCTACCTTTTACAGTAACAACTGAACCATCAACACTGACATCTATGCCAGCGGGGATTTCTATTGGTTGTTTTCCTATTCGGCTCATACTAATAGACCTCACACATTACTTCGCCACCAATTTTCTTTTTGCGAGCTTCGAAGTCAGTCATGACTCCTTGGCTTGTTGAAACAATCGAAATACCTCGTCCACCAAGAACTGGATGAATATCCCGAGCAGCAGCATGGTAACGACGACCAGGTTTACTAACTCGTTTAATTTCAGAGATTCGAGCTGGTTGATCGTTTTCGCGAAGAATAAGTCTAAGATCTTTAAAAGAACTAGTCTCATTATCAACTACCTCTACTGACTGAATAAAGCCTGCTTTAGCTATTTCTTCAGCAATATTTTGTTTAAGCTTACTAAATGGAATTCGAACTGTGGTTTTATTAACCGCTAGTGCGTTTCTGATTCGTGTGAGCATGTCTGCAATTGGATCTGTCATATAATTCCTTTCCTACCAGCTCGACTTCGTTATGCCGGGTATTTCGCCTTTGGCGGCGTGCCTGCGGAAGCTACTTCTACTTAAACCGAATCTTCTGATATATGCATGAGGTCGACCTGTCTCTTCGCATCGGTTTTTCCAACGAGTTGGACTTGAATTTCGTGGCAATCGAGCCAATCCATCTAAGTCTCCAAGGGCTTTCAATTCGGCTCGCTTAGCGGCATACTTTAAGATCATTTTTTTTCTTTTTTCATCTCGGGCAATGTTAGATTTGCGAGCCATCTTACTTCCTTTCTTTCATAAACGGCATACCAAACACTTGCAAAAGTGCTCGCGATGACTCAGCATCACCATTTTTAATTACAATGTTAATCTGTAGACCATGCAAAGTGATGGTATCTTCATATGCAAGTTCAGAGAAGACCGATTGTTCTTTGATTCCAAGACTGAAATTACCAGATTTATCGAAAGCGGTCTTTTTAACACCATGAAAGTCGCGTGTTTGTGGTAGAACAACGTTTATAAGTCGCTCTAAGAATTCATACATTTGTGCGCCACGAAGTGTTACCTTTATACCGATTTTGTTCTGTCCGGCTCGTATTTTGAAACCAGCAATTGATTTCTTAGCGAAAGTTTCTACTGGTTCTTGACCTGTAATTTTTCGCAAAGTGTTAGCGGCTGTTTCTTTCATGCGTTTATCATCTTTAGATTTTCCAAGCCCTACGTTAAGAGTTATCTTAGTAATCTGCGGAACTTGGTGGATATTCTTAAGCTTTAGATCTTTTTGAAGCTTCGCACGGAGTTCAGTTTTATACTTAGGTTGTAGGTTGTTGGTTGTTACGGTAGCCATTACTTGATCTCCTTCCCGCCAGCTTGTTTATAAATTCGGACTTTGTCACCACTCTTGTTTGTCGAAAAACCAATTCTACTAGTTTTCGTCTTGTCGGTCGGGTGGACAATCGCAACGCTTGAAGCCCAGACTGGCTTTGTTAACTCTTCGATGCCGCCTTGTGGGTTCGCTTGGGTTGGCTTACGATGTTTCTTGACTATATTGATACCATCAACAACAACTTTATTATCGAGAGGTAAGACTTGTACAATCTTGCCAGTTTGACCACGTTGCTTACCGCGACGCATCATCACTTCATCACCAACTTTCAGTTTCATCTTCACAGGTGTTTTTGGAATTTTATTCATGATTAAAGAACCTCCGGTGCAAGACTGATAACTTTTTGGTGACCCATTTCACGTAATTCGCGCGGGACAGGTCCAAAAATACGAGTTGCTCGTGGAAGTTTATTGTCATCAATAATAACAGCTGCATTATCGTCAAAGCTAATAGTCGAGCCATCACTTCGTCGAATTTGGTCGCGAGTACGAACAACCAGTGCTTTAACAACGCTCTTTTTCTTAACAGTTCCGTTTGGAAGTGCGACCTTGACCGTGGCGGTGATAATATCACCAACTCTAGCATAACGCTTACCTGAGCCACCAAGCACACGAATACAAAGGATTTCTTTAGCACCACTGTTGTCAGTTACTTTTAAGCGGGATTCTTGCTGGATCATACGCTACCTTCTTTACGTCGGATAATTTCAGCTAGTATGAAATGTTTAGTTTTGCTGATCGGACGGGATTCTGTAATACGAACTTTATCACCAACTTTAGCTTCGTTCTTTTCATCATGAACCTGGAAACTTTTTGAAATAGTGTACTGCTTACGATAGAGCGGGTGCATTTTTCGGCGATCAACAGACACAACAATAGTCTTGTTGTTTTTCTCTGATTTGACTGTTCCGGTTAGTTCGGTGCTCATGTTTCTGCTCCTTGTTCTTTCGCTAGTGTTAGCGCCCGTGCGATTTCTCGCTTGAGATTCTTTACTTTTCTAACATTCTTTTCATCACTTTGTAGCTTTTCTCGTTTGATAGTTGCTATTTCAACCTGTAGGTTCTTAGCGTGAACCTGCAGCTCCTTAGTGGTTTTCTTTCTCATTTGTTCAATAGTCATGATTCGCTCCGTTCGATACTGTGCTTAATCAGGAAGCGAGTACGGACTGGCAGTTTATGACCAGCAAGTCGCATAGCCTCTCGAGCTATCTCTTCAGTAACACCATCCATTTCAAACATAACGGTGCCAGGCTTAACACGAGCGCAGAAAAATTCAGGATTACCTTTACCACTACCCATTTTAACATCATGAGGCTTACGAGAAACTGAAATACTAGGGAAGATTCTAATCCAAATCTTACCACCACGCTTAACATATCGTGTCATTGCACGTCGAGCAGCTTCGATTTGACGACTAGTAACACGTTCAGCGGTCGTAGCTTGTAAACCATACCTACCAAAAGCAACGGTATTGCCACGAGTGGCTTCACCCTTATTGCGGCCCTTCATAGTCTTTCGGTACTTTTGTTTCTTTGGCATTAACATTTTATTTAGCCTCGCCTTTGTGAATCCACACCTTAACGCCAATAGTTCCAGCTGGAGTGTTGGCTACAGCTAATGCGTAGTCAATTTCAGCTCGGAGTGTATGAAGTGGCACCGATCCTAAAATTTCCTTTTCACGTCGAGCCATTTCAGAATTATTTAATCGTCCAGCTAGCTCAACACGAATACCCTTAGCACCGGCTCGCATTGTATTCTGTGCGCTCATTTTCATTGCGCGACGGAAACTAATGCGTCGTTGTAGTTGGTGAGCAATATTTTCTGCTACCAATTTCGCAAACATTTCAGGTTTTTTAACTTCTTCAATGTTTAGTCGAACAGGAACTTTGATGATTTTTTCGACAGCAGCTTTAAGCTCCTGCGCGCCACTACCACCACGGCCGATAACAACACCAGCTTTTGCTGTATGAACAGTTACTGTCACAAGATTAGGAGCGCGTTCAATATCAACTCTGTTTATAGATCCACGGAAACCATATTTATCATCGATCAATTTGCGAACAGTGATATCTTCGATTAGAAAGCGCTTATAGTCTTTCTTCTCAGCGAACCAACGTGAACGCCAGTCTTTATTAAGCTGCAGTCGCATGCTTGTTGGATTTACTTTTTGTCCCATACTATTTATCCTCTGCTTTCTTCTTCGAGGTTGGTTTCTTCTTAGTCGCTTCGGCCTTCTTGGTAGTAGTTGGCTTTTTAGTAGCTTCTGATTTAATAGTAGCTGCTTTGGCTGTAGCTTTCTCAGTCTTATCTGCTTTAGCAGGACGAACATCGCCAGTAACGACAACGAGTATGTTGCAGCTATGTCGACGATACGGCTTAGCGCGTCCACGAGCTCCTGCTCGGAATCGCTTCATCATAGTTCCCTGTGAAACTTCTAATCGAGTTACGACTAAACTATCTGATTTAACGTTATGATTGTGCGTTGCGTTTGCGCGAGCACTAGAGATCGCTTTAGCAATATCTTTGGCTGAGCGATTTGGTGTATGTTCGAGGATAGTCAAAGCATCACCGACTGTTCGGCCACGAACCAGACCAGCTACCAAGTTAGTCTTACGTCTAGAGATTCGCACACCATTGGCTTTAGCAACTACATCCATTATTTAGCCAACTTTCCACCGTGACGACGGAACTTACGAGTTGGCGAGAACTCACCTAGTTTATGGCCAACCATGTTTTCTGTAATGTGAACCGGTACGTGGACCTTGCCGTTATGTACTGCGATAGTCCTACCGACCATTTCAGGGCTTATTGTACTTGAACGACTCCATGTCTTAACAACGCTACGGTCGTCAGTGCTGAGTGCATCGATCTTAGCAGCGAGTTTCGGGTCTATAAATGGTCCTTTTTTTAAACTTCGACTCATGTCTTATTTCCTTTTCGCCTGATGACGGTTTCGTACGATTAATGATTGGTTACGTTTATTGCGCCTGGTCTTAAGACCAAGAGCCTTCTGACCCCAAGGAGTCTTCGGATGTCCACCGAGGCTACCTTTACCGCCATCACCACCACCCATAGGGTGATCAGCTGCGTTCATGGCTCGTCCCTTAACGCTTGGGCGCCAACCGAGGCGACGCTTTCGACCAGCAGAACCGTATTTGATGTTCTGATGTTGTTCGTTACCAACTGCTCCAATAGCTGCGCTACATTCTAACCTAAATTTGCGAATCTCGCCACTAGGTAAACGAACTTGAGCATAATCGCCCTCTTTGGCCATCAGCTGGGCTTTTGTGCCGGCTGAACGAACCATTTGTGCTCCTTTCCCAGGCTGCATTTCAATTGCGTAAATTGTAGTACCGGCAGGTATTTCACTTAACGGCAATCGGTTACCATTAGAAATGGTAGCTTCTGTTCCTGAAGTTATTTTCTGTCCAGCTTTCATAGTACTGCTAGCAACAATGTATGAGAACTTACCTGTGTTGTCTTTGACGAGTGCAATATGTGCTGATCGGTTTGGATCGTATTCGAGTCTCTCGACGGTGCCTTCGAAATTATCAGGAAGCTTCATGCTAACGTCACGATAGAGTCGTTTAACGCCTGAACCACGATGCCGAACAGTGATTCGTCCTTGGTTATTTCGTCCTGCGTTAGATTTCTTAATCGAAGTCAGGCTCTTGACTGGACGGCCTTTGTGAAGACCATCGCGGCTGGCTGTGGTCATACCACGTCGAGCTGGTGTTGTTGGTTTGTAAGTTTTAATAGCCATGATTATGCCTCGCCCTCAGTTTCAAATACAGTGATAGAATCGCCAGATGCTAACGTAACATATGCATGTTTAGTCTTGTTGCGTCGTCCAGAAATTGGCTGACTGCGTTTTCGTCCTGTTCTCTTAGCTTTTCCGTCTTGAACCAAAATATTTACTTTGGTTACTTTTACATCATATTGAGTTTGTACAGCTTCTTTAACGGTTACTTTGTTAGCAGTTAAAGGTACATCGAAAACATAGACATTCTGATTCTGAGACTGAACGTATGATTTTTCACTGATACGTGGGGTTACGATTAATTGATTACTCATTTAGCTACTCCTAGATTTTCTTCGAGAGAGCTGAGTGCTTTCTTTGTAAAAACAATGCTGTGAGCATTTAGAACTTCATAAACGTTTAAGTAGCTAACTTGCTTTAGTTGTGCAAATGGGATGTTACGGGCAGCACGCGACAACATTTCGTCAAAAGAATCAGTAACCATCAGCACACCACGATCGATATCAAGCTTCTGCAGTAGACCTGCAATCTCTTTAGTCTTACCTTCTTTAACTGTAAAATCTTCGATAACCATGATAGCATTTTGCTCAGCAGCCAGAGTCAGTGCTTGACGGAGAGCTTTCTGCTTGGCTTTCTTGTTGATTTTTTTAGTGAAATTACGATCATCGGTTGGACCAAAAGTGATACCACCACCACGCCAAATAGGAGAGCGAATCGAACCATGTCGAGCCCGGCCAGTACCTTTTTGCTTCCACGGCTTCTTACCACCGCCACGAACTTCGCCACGCGTTTTAACGTGAGCGTTGATAGTACGACCATTTGATAGGTAAGCTACGTAAGTATCTTTCAGTAGCTGATGAGACTGAATATCTTCAGCGAAGACATTTTCTGGGAGATCAACCTTGGAAGTCGACTTTGAACCAGTTTTTGTGAAACTAGCAACACTCATTAGATAGCTCCTTGAATTACAACGACTGATTTCTTAGGACCAGGAATAGATCCGCGAACTCCAACAACATTTGCATCAACATCTATATAGGCAACAGTTAGTCGTTTTGAAGTTTTCTGAGCATTACCGAGTCGGCCAGACATTTTCTTACCTTTCATGACTTTTTGGGGATACATAGAACCGATAGAACCACCTTTGCGGGTATTTCCCTTAGCACCGTGAGTTGCGCGTTGTCGTGAGAAATTCCATTTCTTAATAACACCAGCAAAACCTTTACCTTTAGTAGTACCGATAACATCGACCTTATCGCCCTTAGTAAAAACTTCGACATTAAAAGAGTCGCCGACGGCGACTTCTTTAGTATCGATATTGTGACGAATTTCCTTCATAATACGAGGATTGACTTTAGCTGCTTTAGTATGGGCAATCTGAGCCTTATTAGCACGCTTTGTGTCACCGAAACCGAGCTGAATAGCTTCATAGCCGTCTTTATCATTTGTTTTAATCTGAGTAACTGTACAAGGACCAGCTTGAATGAGCGAAACCTGCACGACAGTACCATCATCTTCGATAATTTGCGTCATTCCCAGTTTCGTGCCGATTAGAGCTTTCAAAATTAACACCTTCTTTTAATAAAAATCTCGGCTTAATGAACGGTTTCTTGTGTTTTCAAGACCTATTCTTGCGCCGATGCATCTTTTTTAACAGATTAAAAAGTTACTAGACAACTATAGCAAACACTTGAGGCTAAAGTCAACAATATTAACTTATTATAGTAAATAAACTGCACCAATTGGAGCAACAAAGCTCAATACCGAAGCTCCTAGCAGAATGGCCAACTCAACCTTGCGATCAATTTGAAAGTGATCATGCGTCGCAAAGACAAAACCAACAAGTAAGCCGATTGGTATGCCAGGCAGTAAGAGAATAGTACCTTCTCTAGGTCGTATCCAAATCGTACCGATTATGAAAAAAAGAAGTATTTTCAGGAAATAAATCGAGGTCGATTCAGATTTATGTTTCTTTTTTGTTTGTTTTCTTTTTTGTGCTGTTTTAGCCATGCCTATAATTATAGCACTTATGATTTGTCGCTAAAATGGCAGTTTAATTGTTTCTCCACGAAGTTTGTGTCTCTCCTGTATGTAATCCCAAGCATAGAGAAGATTAGCTGTTAGCTCAGGCGACAGAACATCATCGAAACTTTTTACATTACTTAGCCAGTCTGTCTTAAATTCCGATTTCCACGTTGCGTTCTTGAATACCTTAGAGAATTCTTTTTCACTCAATTCTCCGAGTACTGTTAGAAAGAAATATTGTGGTTTACCGCCACGCGTTAGTTCACGAGTAAACGCTAGCGGTACAATATCTAATCTACTAACTTCGTTTAACTCATTAAGGTCTAGGCCTGTTTCCTCAAGCATCTCCCTTTTAAGTTCTTTAGTAACATATTTCGTCAAATCCGTGATTGGCTCATTTGACGGCTCGACGTTACCGCCGACACTAGAAAGCATATGAGAGAAAACACCTAGGTTCTTCTGTCTTGGTTGCATATGGAAATACCATATGCCACTACTCTGAAAAGCGATAACTGAACTGACACCGATTGTGTTAACGAGTCGACTATTATGGAAATCAATCAAATTATTATCATCACCAAGATCTCGAACACGCATGGTTTGAAAGCTATCGCTATCTAATTGATGGTCAAGGCTAAGGTTAGTGCGAACCTCATCAAAGTAACTGGCTTGCTCCAGCCGAACTTCATAATCATTATCATTATTCTTAATTAAATCAGCCACCCGCAAAGTTTTGCCGTCAAATGTCTTTGGTCGCTCTGCGATAAATTCGTCAAAAGCTTCTTGACTGTCGAAGCGTATATCCTCAGGCGCCGTATATTGATTAATTGTAGGTTGTGCTCGAATCTTTGCATCTGGGAAATCAATAAAATTCACAATGTCAGAGTATGGTATCTCGATTTCTTTTTGCTCACCATCTCGTTCTAATATTATTTTTCTGCGATTATCATGGTAATAAGAAAATGCTAGATTGTAGTTTATGAACGAAGTCTTAGGTAGCTTATCAAATTGACGGCTAAAGATCAGAAGGCTCATAAAACTTTCATTATAAAAATATTTACTGGCTGCAAACTGAAAACGGTCAGCTACAGCATGCCAATTCTCTTTCACGTCTGTTAAAATTTGTCGAATATCTTGATACACAAGAATATTCTAACGCTTATCTCATAATAAATAAACTTATTCGTTTAATGAATCAACCATAGGTCCAAAATAATCAATGTGAAGCCTATCAAATTCGTCTGCTTCTCGATCGCCATCTGCTTCTATTTCATAATATTCAGCTTCAGCTTCGTCGTAAACTCTTTTAAATTCCATATCCACCTGAGAAAGCTCCAATAACTCAAGACGTGTGGCCGCAGACCGTGTGGCATTCTCGTTTGGTGCGCCAGAATCATCTTCATCAAGAATCCCATTATCTAAGTTAGGAAAGATTTGAGTCGACAGGAAACTAACAGCTGCATCAAAATTACCGTTATTCACATCATCAAAAACACTCTCAACAATTTCGAGAGCAAATTCTTTTCCCCAATCTAGTGGGGGCAGTAAATCTTGTACCATAGGGTCGACATCAGGTTGCGATTCGGACACGTCACTCTCCATATCCGATTGGAGTTTTTCGATTATGCACATACGCCATGAAATTTTCTCCTTAATTTGGTTAGTTATGTATAGTCACAATAGTATCATTTAAAAATATTTAAGCAAGCATATCCACTATATATTATAATGAAAATCAATTACACTAATATACTGATTTTTAAAATGAACTATTAAACTAGAGTTCTAATTCCATCACTAGAACGGTAATTGCTTTGCCGCTTATTTTGACGTTTTCTTGATTTGCTCGCACGATCATTTCACCTGATCTTTTTGAAAGTTGCTTAACCTTCATTGTGCTTTTATTTAGTTTTTTACTCCAGTAGGGTCCAAGTCCACACTGTGATGAACCAGTTGCGGGGTCTTCATCTATGCCAATCAGTGGACAAAAGCTTCTTAAGACATAGTCTATTCCTGGGTGGTTCGAATTTGATGATATAGATAAGTCTACGAAACCATGGTCTTTAATAGACTGTAGATTAATCACACTGCTTTGCACCTGCTCCTCATTCGATAGGATCGCAATTGTGTGACGAAGTGATTGGTATTCAAAGTACTCAACAATCGGAAAGTTAACAATATCTTGAAAAAAGCTTGGTGCTTCTTTACGTTCTATCGGCCATACTGGTAGAGAGAAAGTAAT
>CAZUNB010000016.1:0-22825 GCA_964622235.1 uncultured Candidatus Saccharibacteria bacterium
AAAAGACAGAAAGAACTGTTGAAGGAATTTGCTAGTACTGACAAATCATCTTTCTGGAAACGCTGAATTGCATAAAACTGATAGAAATACTTATTCTTAACATGTACTGTATAAACTTTGACGAAAGCATGTTTGATCTAATCTTTCTTCCGTTAATTTTTATAAAAAAAATAGCGAGAATACCTTACTATTCGCACTTCTAATTACGTTTATTATATAAATTAACAATGTCAGATAGAACTTACTCACTATTTTTACTCAAACATTACTTGTATTTTAGTCATCCATTTTCAACCCACATCTGGTATTCACATTTTTTTGTGATTAGATTTCCTAGCAAAATATAACTTACCTACGATGCGGCGTCGTTAAGTAACTGTAGTCGATTTGATTAAAGGATTCGACACACACTTTTGATCTTCTATATCTGAGAACGGTCTTTACTAGTTTATCGGCTTGAGGCCATTAAGCAAGCGAGAGAGAGAGATTGTCCCAACGGCTACTACCGAGTCGGCACCTCCGTAGTATATTAAAATATCATCACCTCTGACGACCTGACCACAGCTGAAGACAACGTTACTTATCCAACCTTCAAGCTCCCATGGTTCACGTGGCTCCAATAATGGCATGGCAGTACGACCAATAACCATCGTCGGGTCTTCCAGATCTAGCAAGACTGCACCCATGCAGTAAGAGTGATTCTCATTGATGCCGTGATAGAAAAGTAACCAACCTTCATCAGTTCTAATCGGTGGTCCGTTAATGCCGACTTTTTTACTGTCCCACATACCACGTCGAGGCCCAAGCATCTGAATACACCGGACTAAGTTCTCTTTACTGAAATCAAGCGTGTCAACAAAGTCAGCACAGACGTGATGGTCAATTCGGTGTAAAACCATATATTTTCCGTTGATTTTTTCAGTGAAAATTGCAGCGTCTTTATCGTCTATGTCCTTAGGGCTGATTAGATATGGTGTGGTCCATTTTGACCAATCATGTTTTTTGAAGTCGGCTACTGAGATTGAACTGACGGCTACCCCAGGTAGGTCAACCCCATTATAGCCAGTGTATGTGATGTATAATTGATCTTCAATCTGCATGACGCGAGCATCTTCGCAGCCAGAGTTACCGTTCGGATCACCTTTTTTAATTTCAAAATCAGTTCGTGGCCAATAAATAGGCTCAGTTAATCGGTCGTCGATAGTGTAGCCATTTTTGCTGGTTGCTAGGCCGACGTAGCTAGTGTTATCAGGACTAATTGAGCGATAGAGAATTTGGACTTCATTGTCTATATCGATGGCAGTTGGATTTAGAACCCATGCTGCTTCCCAATTATGTTCTTTGATTGGCTCAAGAATCGGGTTCTTGTTATAGCGATGAACAGGGTCGGGGCGACTCGACTGCATTGATGATAGTAAGGCTCCTAGCGAAAGCTCCGCGGCACAAACACTAGTATCCGCTGCGCCATAATAAACACGCAGTGTGTCATTATCAACAGTTGCGCCACTAGGAAAAACGATATCGCCAATCATCCCATACAGTTCGTAGCTTTCCTCTGGAACCATAAAAGGATAATGTGTTTGCCCAATAATCGTATATGGATCGTCTGGTGTCATCAATACAGCTTCTATGCCGAATATTTTTTGATCACTGAAGTAGTTCTGGATGTGACTATAGATGATTAACCAGCCGGCATCGGTTCGTATTGGAACGGCACCGACCTCAGCATGGTCTGTGTCAACTCGGCGAAGATCAACGCTGTAACGATCAACCATTTTATACCACTCTTGCCAGCCAGCTTGGTTCTTCCAGATGTCTTCAATCGAATCGAATTGAGCGATTGCCATTTTACTTGGTGGTAAATCGCTGTTAGCAGTCAAAATAACTGTCCATTTATCTTTTATTCGTTTTGGAAACAGCGCCATAGCCTTAGCATTGAATGGTGTCACCAAATGTTTTTCACGAATAGTTTTTAGATCATCAGAAATCGCAACGGCAACTTTGATGTTCTCTGCGGAAAATGGGTAGTCGCTTAAAGCCGTGTAAAAGATGTAGTACACACCATCTACTTCGGTTACACGTGGATCTTCACACCCAAATTTTTCCCATTCCTCAGTTGGAGTAATTAATTGATGATGGTCAACGAATGTTCCATTCTCATCTTTTCGAGCGACGCCGACAGTAGAGAGTTCCATAGTGTGTCCGTTATAATAAGTTGGATCAGTGAAGGCGCGATAGACGAGATATTCCTCATCACTAAAAAAAACCGGTGAGCCATTGAAGCTGGCTTGGTTGCGCCACGGTGTATTATTGTCGCTCTGAATTAACGGATTATTAAGATCTCGCGTAACGCTAAACATTTAGCCAATTTCCAGCTCTTCACTGTGAAGATTTGGTTTCCTGTGCTCTAAAAGTTGATCAACAAAAGCATCTAAGGGCGCGCTGGCAACACAGACGTGCTTATCGCCACCACCATAGTAAATAAATAGCATGCCATCGTGAACTACCGCAGCAGATGCATAAACTACGTTTGGCTTATAGTCATTCTCGTACCATTGACTTGGCTTGAGAATTGGTGATTTGCTGCGAGCAATGATCCGTGTCGGGTCTTCTAGATCAAGTAGCATGGCACCTAGGCTATACCCACTAGCTGGATCTTGAGGGTTTGTTCCATGGTAAAAAAGAAGCCAACCTGAGTCGGTCCTAACTGGTGGTGCCGAAGCTCCACGTAGGAATCCATCCCAGCCGGTGCCCTGTAGACGGTCATTGTCACCCTTGATTGGACTCTCGATTGGCCTATCCTCGAGCTCTTCAAAGCTATCAAAGTACTCAATTTTAATTGAAGGACTAAGTGCGTGGATTAGTGCGAACTTTCCGTCAATTTTTTCAGGGAAAATCATCCAATTTTTCTGGCGTTGGTTCTCTGGTGAAATATATTTTACACGACTCCAGTTCCAGTCTTTATTTTTTAAATCTTCAATTGAAATCGAAGTAACGGCTTGGCGCATTGAGCCCCAATGCTCGAATACGCAGAAAGATACGTAGACTGTATCATCGATAATGATTGCTCGAGGATCTTCACTACCGCCCCAACCACCACCAGATGCATAGATTGACGGGTCATGACGGCGTGGCATCCCTTTAGGTGGACAGCCATGAACATCATGCTCATAAGCAGGCGATTGGTGTCTTTCAAAATCATAACCATCCTGAGACGATGCATAGCCAAAGCGCGATACACCATCTGCAGCCATCGCACGATAGAACATGTGAAATGTATCATCATGATGTATGGCAGCTGGGTTAAATGTGCCAGATTGTTCCCAGTCCTCGCCCTCATCTGGACTAATAATTGGGTTGCTGCTGTGACGTTGCATTTCAATAGGTGATGCGGTGATCTCCGTGTGTTTACTCGAAAATGGTTGTGGCAGATTAATCGACTGTAGACCGCAGCGGTTATTCTGAATAAATAGACTAATAGTGTCTTCTGAGACGTTTGCACCAATACAGGTTAGATCATCACGAACAGAACCTTCCGTTGTCCAGATTGGTGCTTGACCACGATAAATAACTTGCCCTGGGTTGTGTCTATCGAGTAGCGCGATGCCCATTGAAACAGATGATTGTTTTTTTGTTTTTATGACAACTTGGTACAAAATGATTATCCCGGCTCGAATAACTTTGGCAGAGATAAGACTAATATTTTTTGCGTCAAAGTAGTTTGATCTAACAGGCAGGATCGGCTGATGCGAGCCGTGCCATGTCAACATGTTCTTAGTAAATGACAAATGGATACCGTCAGTCTGTTCAAATAAGAGTACGTTTTCCCCACGAAGTTTGAATTCGGGGATTAGTTGACCACCACGCGCACCTACAGGGAGGCGAGTTGGTAGTATTTCCCAGCTGGCAATGTCCCATTCATCAGTTGTTTTCTGGGCAATTTTAAGTCTTCCGCCGTAACTAAAAGTTAAAAAACTGTGCCAACTTATTGATGCAAATCTTGGGTCATGAATGGTGCTACTATCTATGGCTCGGCTATATTTATCAAAAATAACTGGTGCGTTGATAGTCTCTGAAAAAGTAATTAGATCTGAGCTTTCGGCCAATGCGAGCTTAGCGTTGCCGCGGCGCTTGCTGTTGTAGAGAAGCTCCATCTTGTCATCCACTTGAGATATACCTAGTGGGATAACAAGATTATTAGGGGTAGTTAGAATAGTATTTTTTGTCATAAGTTATAGTTAGTAGTTATAGTAACTTAGTATAAACATTTTCAGCGATAAGTGAAATTATAATCGATGTAAAAAAATCAACATATTATTATATTGGTTAAACTACACACGCTTAAACATCATTATGTAAATTATATTTGACTAATTATAATTACTCTTATATTATATAAATAATTAAATAATGTTTGGAATTAAATGACAAGTTTCTTGAATGTAGAAGATAGGAATGTATTACTAGTTACTCATGAGCTAAGGGTACATAATGCCACTCGTTTAGTTAATAGTCTTAAAAACATAGAAGAACAGCTCGATAAAAAACTCTCGATCGTATATATCGCTGATTATAAAGCGAAAGTTGATCTCCAGCTCAAAGAACACTGGGAAGATCTAAAAGTCTTACGATGTGACTTTTCGTCAATGTATAGCATTGAAGAAGTCTTATTGCCTTACCAAGACCGATTATTAGCAGTAATTTGTCGTTCAGAAGATTACATTCTCGAATTTGCTAAAATAATTGCTCATGTTCCCTACGTGTTGGCCCCTACTATTCAATCACTTGATTGGACGACTAATAAATATCATATGCGTCAGCGACTGATGACATACAACCCAAAGATTACCCCAAAATTCTTATTAGCTGATAGTGATATTGATAAAACAGTACTGCAAGCTAGTAAAAAGCTTGATTATCCGGTGGTGATTAAGCCTACCGGCTTGGCGGCAAGCCTTTTGGTTAGCGTTTGCTATGACAAGGAAGAGCTTTTTGCGGCATTAGTAAACGCTTTTAAGCATCTTGATAAAGTTCATGAGCAGTTCCTTGGCCGAGGCAAACCACAAATTTTAGTCGAGCAGTTCATGGATGGAGATATGTATTCAGTTGATGCTTACATCAGTTCACGAGGTCGTGTTTACGCCTGTCCGATGGTTTATGTAAAGACGGGGCAAGCGATTGGTTTTGATGACTTCTTTGGCTATATTCAGCAAACACCCGTCATGCTGTTGAAGAATAAAGTTGATGACGGAATAACAGTGGCAAAAGAGGCAATTCGAGCTATGGCACTTCGAAATGTAACCGCGCATATTGAAATGATATATAGCGACCGTGAAGGTTGGCGAATTCTTGAAGTTGCAGCTCGTCCTGGCGGTTTCCGCGAGGCAATTTACGAACACGCGTATGGGTTTGATCATATCGCTAATGACATCGCTATTCGTTTACCGCTTCGACCAAAAATTAAGCGGAAAGCCAAAGCTCACTCGCTCGCTATGAAGCTGTTCTCACGGACTGAAGGCGTACTAAAATCAATTAGTGGTCTAGAAGAGGCTCGAAACAATATCGAGTCAATTGTCGAGGTTCGTGACGTAAAAGAATCTGGTTACCAGGCTCGTTTTTCACGAAATGGCGGGAAAAGTCTCGTTAATATTATAATGAAAAATGATATTCGCAGTAAGCTTTTGGCTGATGTTCGACGTGTTGAGAGAACTATTACTTTTGAGGTTAAGCCAGTTAAATCTAAGTAGGTTGGTCCTGTGAATTGGCATGATCATGAATAGTGCATGATACAATTGTCGACATGGATGTAGACATAATCATTATCGGCGTATTATCAATCGCTTTTATTATGCTGATTATTCTACGAACACACGTTTCGTTGATGATTTTGGCTGGCTGTGCAGGATTTGTACTCAGCTTACTCTGGTCTCCAACATTATTTTCTTTATTGGTAAAATACTTACCCAAGACTGATACAGAGATTATTCGTTCTTACGTTGGGATTGCTATATTTATGTTGCCAGCTATTCTGGTTGGCTTTCATTTTCGTTCAACCCAGAGTCATCGTTGGTATGCACAAGTTTTACCGGCTGTATTCTGGGCAGTTTTTTCTGCAACTCTAACGGTTCGATTACTGCCAGTTTCTATGCAACAACGATTGGAATCTCAATCTCAACTAGCCTTTTTTAGTCAGGAATTTTTTAGTTGGATTATTCTGATGGCAATAGTGGTTGCAATGATAGAATTTATGAGTCAGCGTTCAATCTTTGGTGGTCGCCACAAGAAGCTTGGACGACCAAAAAAGAAACATTAGTTCGCTACCTCTCAGGCTAACCAAATGTTGGTGGAGTTTGTGGCGGGTTTTGATTTTCGTTTTTTGAATCTTGTGGGTTCGTGAAAGTATCATTTGGTTGAGTCTGAACTGGTGGAGTTGATGGTTCAACTGGCGCGCCAAATCCTTGATTATCATTCTGCTGGGTGTTTTGCTCACTTGGGAATTGTGGAACTCCGGCCTGGTTCTGTGCAGCAACTGGTGCCACGCTACCAGCCGGACCTGCTGGACCTAGATATTGCGCTTTACCGAAACCAAGTATAGGGAAACCAATAAATGGCAATAGAACCATCAACGCAGTGAAACCTGCATCTTTGCCAAATGATTTTGCAAGCATGTAGAGAACATAAATAGCTGCAATGCCGTTTACATATGGCACCAGCATGAGAATAAACCAAAGAATAGGTAGCCCAGCTATCTGGACCATAACGTAGCTGTTATAGATTGGCACGATCGATGCCCAACCAGGCTGACCAGCTTTTACAAAAATCTTCCACATAGCGATAATCATAGGAATTGCTATTATTAGAGCTATTATAAGTGCTCCGAAAAATATTGCTCCACCCATTGCTGCGTCTCCAGCTGTGGTTGTTGTAGTGTCGAACGAGGTTGTTCCTGTTTCAAAGCTGTCCTGTGCGAACTGGCCTAATGTTGCTAATAAACTCATGATTCTCCTTATATTGTTATCTTACTTTGAATTGTAGCAAACTTGTAACGCTAAATCACTAGTATATTACTTAAATTAGTCTGTTTCGTTATATTCGCTTATTCAAATTTAACATTTATGCCGAGCGCACTGACAATTTGTGGTGCTAGTTCTACAAGCTGCAGCGAGTCAATTGTGAAGTTTCTTAGGTCTTTCCAACCAATCAATTCGATAATCTTTGAGCCTGATAGATCGACCTTTTTAGCAGTGATGTTGCTGAAATTAGTTCGTTCAATCTGGCAGTTTTGAAAACGAACTTCATCAAGTTCAGCGTGGATAAAGTCAGTGTCTTGCAGACTGCAGTCAACAAATGCTACTCGTTTCATCTTCGTGTATCGAAAATTTCCCATATCGAGTTTGCAGTTACGAAAAATAACATCTTTTAACGAGCTTCGACTGAGGTCTATTCCGTTCATCCGACTACCAGAGAATTCCGTGCGTAGCATTCCGCCGTCAGACAGATCAGCTGCTACCAGCTGTGAGTCTATAATCCGAACATCTTTTGCACCGAAGCGAATTAATTTAGCACCGATAAAAAGACAACTATTAATCTCGCTCTCTACCAAATCGATGCTTTCTTGCCTAAAGTTCGAGAAATCAAGTTTATGAAAACTTTTTCGTTCAATTGTGTTTTCATTGCTAAAATCATCTAACTTCGATCGCTCTAAGTCATTCGGTGTGTCTGCTTTTATTACTTTCATTGTTCTCCTTGTTAGCTGATTTAACTTCAAGAATAGCTCCTAGCACCTATAACTATAACAAAAAGTCGTTCCTACTTATTTACTGTTTTGCTGGTAATTTTGCTGAACAGAAAGTAGATTCCACATATCATCAGAGTTGTAATTAGTGTTGTAGAAATATCCAGGGTTGACGTGGTTGCGCTTGAAGAAGAAGCTGTTTCGAAGAGGAAGAAATTCTTAAAGCCAAGTCGAAAAGTTTCGTTAATACCAAACCAGCTAACAAGCATTGAACCGAACAGCTGTATGATAAGAATTATAGTAAAAACAATGATAAAAGCTGAATAAACCTTGTTGGATTTTTGTTTCTTTATTTGTGCTTTTTTACCGAGTTCGATGGCTTTTTTGTTTTCGGAGTAGACAGATGTTCCTTCAATCCCATCAATTACATAGGCGCCCTTAAACGCTAAATACTTCCATAACCGAGAAGAAATCCACAGGTCGCCAACTGCGCCAGCAAAATTGCCAATAAAACCGATCAAAAACAATGCTTGATATTGAGGGAAAATTCTAACGGCCACGATGAATATTACTGAAAGCACTACGAGCGGAAGATGTAATGTCAGTAGTACCCCTTTAATCGATATTTTTCCTTCAGCGGTCGCATAGGCTGCCGGCATAACGCCGAGAAGTGCTACTCCGAATTTTGGCTTGGCACCCGCAAGCATAAAGCCAAGACCATGCAGTAGTTCGTGCAAAATAATGGTCAAAATATAAACGAGTAAGCCTAGCCAGCCTATCGAACCATAGCCTTCGTTGGCATCTCCGAAATAGTTAAATATTGCTCCACCAATAAAGAAAAGAAATACCATCTGAACCGTAAGAGCTATTGATTGAGATTTATCAATTGTGATTGTTTCAATTTTTTTCATCATATGATTTAGACTATACCAGTTTATTGAAATTTAAACCTCAATTGGTAAATCAAGTAATTGCGAAAATTTTTCTAAGCAATAATCGGCTCTGTCATCGTTACCGTATAACAAACACGATTGCATCCCCAGTTCATTTGCTGGTAAGACATCGACCTTAACACGATCACCCACGTATAAGATATTGTTAGCTGGTACGTTAGATTTTTCAATTATTAAATTGAAGCCATCTAGTGCGGGTTTACGACTCACAATATCATCCCCACTTATAATATGCGTGAACCAGTCTAGATCGATATTAACAACCCCAAAAGTGCGGAGAATATTTACTAGTTTATTATTAGTGAATACTGAAATAGGGATAGTTTCTCGCAGCTTGTTTAGCGTTTCGTATATTTTGGGGATTGGTTCGTAGTATAGTGTTTGGTCTATTTGACCGAAATATTTCATCCAAAAACCAGATGGCTTGCCGAGCGAGGCAAATGTTTCTGAGTTGCTACCATGTTCTGCATACAACTTTTCAAAATTTTTAATCAGCTCGTTATTTATCGGTTTACCAGTAACGTCAGAGTAGGCTTTATATCGTAAATCATTATGAACTTTGTGAAATTTATCTGTATGTATGGTTAGCGTCCCATCCATGTCGAACCAGATGTGCTGAATGTTGTTTTGCATTATTTGATAATAGCAAAATATAATTGAATCTTTTTAACTATATTTTGACGCGAGTAAAAATCATCTCATGTTCTTTGTCTGAAGTATGGTAATTTTATGCTGAACATCGGCAGGAAACACGAGACATCACTGGCCTCGTAGTCATATTCACCAGGCTAGATTTACATACAATGGATTTGGATAAATTCACACCTACTACCAAGGAAGCAATAATAGAGTACGTACTAGCTTGATCATCGGGCTAGGATATATCTTTCAGCTCAATTAAGAATAGTTGCAACTTCCAACTACGATGATCCTCCAAATAAACATCCTTCGCAAATAGCGAGGCTCGTCTAATTTGCTCGTAAGAATCGAAGTGACGGAATAGCAGTGTTGCCCCTCCTGGTACCCAAATTTGGTTATGCTAAAGCATAGGTATTTTTTTGTCTCTGCTTTTTGTTATAATTCGCGTATGTCGAAGAACGTATATATTGGTAAGGGTAACCTTGCAGGCAAAGGCCTGTATGCTGCACGTGACTTTAACAAAGATGAATTGGTGAAGGCGTGGAATCTAAAGCAATTAAATCAAGATCAGTTTGATAAACTTCCTAAGTCTGAACACATGTTTGTTCATACCTTCAATAGCAAGCTATTCTTATTCCCTGAACCACCACGCTATACAAACCACTCAGCTAACCCAACCGTCTACTCAGACTTTGAGAATCAATGCGACTACGCATTGCGACCAATCAAAAAAGATGAGCCAATAACAATTAATGCAAATGAAGAAATACAGCATGAGTTAGAAACGTTCATTAAGGCGTACAAACAGGAAGCAATTAATGATTTTAGGTGGCTCAAAGGTGGTTATAGAAATGCAATTGTTAGCTATAATTTATCTAGCGGAAGCAAGGAAGTGGTAAGCCTTAAGCGTATTGATGGTAATTGGCACATACTTAATGAGCAATAGGATTCTGAATTATAGTTGCAACTGGATCCACGATGGATCTCCATACCTCTATTTTACGGAGGCAAAACATTCATAAGGGGAGAGGCTCGTCTAGCTTGCTCTCAGGATTCCGCAGTGACGGAACAGTATCTTTGTTGCATGCTCCTCCTGACTGTAGCAATCAGATAGAGCTGTTATGATTAATTCATGAATAACAACAAACATAAGCAGCGCGTAGAGAGAATTCAAGAAAAAGTCCGCGGGCATTTTGTTAATAAGACTCCCTTTCGAATTTATCACGGAAGTACGAACTCAACACGGGTCCTTACTTTTAAACGTGATGAGATGATAGACACTAGCAAGCTCGACAATGTAATTTCTGTTAATGCGTCGACAAAGACCGCAATAGTTGAGCCAAACGTTTCTATGGATAAGCTAGTAAAGGCAACACTCAAAAAAGGCTTGATACCTCCAGTAGTCACAGAGTTTCCAGGTATTACAGTCGGTGGTGCGATCCAAGGTGCAGCTATAGAAACCTCGTCTCATAAGTGGGGCTGTTTTAGCCAGACAGTTAATTGGATAGAAATGATTTTGGGTGATGGAGAACGAGTTATTGCTTCATCAGACAAAAATCAAGACTTATTTTTTGGCACTGCTGGATCGTACGGTTCTTTGGGACTTGTTACTTCTGTCGAGCTTCAGTTGATTAAAGCCAAAAAATTCGTGAGTATTACTCATCACCCAGTTTCTAGCTTTAAAGAAGCACTTGCTTTGTCTTGTGAATTTATCGACGAACAAAACGACTTTATTGAGTGTATTATGTTTTCCAAGAACCAGGGTAGTCTGATTGTTGGTAATCTTACAAATGAGATCATTGGCAGCCTCAAGAGGTTCAGAAGGCCCTTTGATACGTGGTACTACTTGTATGCTCGAGAGGTTGTGAAGCATGAAAAGAAAGTAACTAATTCACTGCCAATAGAAGACTATCTTTTTAGATATAATAGGGGGGCGTTTTGGGGCGGAAAGATGGCATTCGATCATTTTGGTGTAAAATTTAATGCTGTTAATCGTTTTTTGCTTGATCCATTACTTCGTACTCGAAAACTTTATCAGGCGCTCCAAGAAAGTGCAGCTGCCCAAATGTATATCTGCCAAGATATTGTATTGCCAGGTAGCTCAGTAGTGCGATTTATGAACATTATGGATAAAGAGTTCAGTATGTATCCGATGATTTTTTGTATGATAAAACCTGAGCCGAGATCCAAGCTGCAGCCTAATGGTATTGATGCAGATATGCTTTTCAATGTTGGGGTGTATGGCATGAAAATAACTCCTTATAAAAAGTTTGTTGAGGCGAATCGTTACATAGAGAAAGTAACCAGAAAGCTTGGTGGCAAAAAATGGTTTTATGCTCATTCATATTATACAAAAGATGAGTTTTGGGATATCTATGATAAGAATTGGTACAAGAAACTTCGTAGTAAATACAAAGCCGAGCATCTCCCTGATATTTACGAACGAACTCGCGTAAAAGAGAAGCGAAACGTCAATCATAAACAGGCCGTACTCAAAACGATCTTTGGTAGATCAAAGCTAAAAATCATCGACTAAGACACAACAATTGCTAGCTTTTTTAATAGATTAAGATTTAGCTAGTACGAGTTATTAACTTCGGTTGCTGTAAGAAACAATCCGATCCTTAAGTTCGATCACTTTGCAATACAGGTGATTATCTCCGTTTTTTGGTAACATGTTTGTATGAATAAAATTATCAGTAAGTCATCCGAATTAATGTACAGGCGTGTTATAAAACCAATTTTATTCCGAAGGCTACCCGATGAAGTACACGATAATTTACTTAAACTAGCTTCTCGGTATCAAAAATATAGCTTCATTTGCTCCTTATTGAACAAATCATGGGCTTATAGAAACGACAAATATTTATCACAAGAGGTATTAGGAATAAAGTTTCATAATCCGGTAGGGCTGTCGGCAGGATTTGATAAGAATATCGAGTTGGCGCCCATGCTTAAGGCAATCGGCTTTGGTTTTATGGAGGGCGGCTCGCTTACGTTAGATGAGTGCGAGGGGAACCCTAGGCCATGGTTCTATCGTTTGCCAAAAACCAAGTCGCTAGTTGTTTTTGCCGGCTTGGCTAATCAGGGTGTTAAAATTATAGTCGCCAGAATTAAAAAATATCCAGCAGGCACTTTTAACAAGTTTCCACTTAACATCTCGGTCGCCAAAACTAACACTAAAGAAAATGCAGATGACGAGCAGGCGATTAACGATTACATAGGCAGCCTAAAATATATAAAGGGCAACAATGTAGGCGAAATGATAACCATCAATATCTCCTGCCCAAATACCTTCGGCGGCGAGCCATTCACTACACCGACTCGACTGGATAAACTGCTCGTCCAAGTTGACGCCACTGATATGCCACAGCCAATCTTCATTAAAATGCCAGCAGATCTTAGTTGGGAGGATTTTGATAAATTACTGCAAGTTATTTTGAAGCACAAAGTTGATGGCGTGACGATAAGTAATTTAGCCAAGGATCGCAACAAGGCAGAACTAAAAGACCCATTGCCCGACAGCATTAATGGTAATTTAAGTGGACTGCCAACTCAGGACCTTAGTAACGAACTGATACGGAGAACATATAATAAGTACGGCAAGCAGCTGATAATAATTGGTGTTGGTGGTATATTCTCAGAAGTAGATGCCTATACTAAGATAAAGCTTGGAGCCACACTAGTTGAGCTGATTACTGGCATGATATTCAATGGCCCGCAGCTCGTTGGCCAAATAAACAGTGGACTAGTCACGCTGCTTAAAAAAGATGGTTTCGAAACGATAAGCCAGGCAATTGGTGTGGACGCTTAAGACCATTGTGTAGATTTTATTTGCATGGCTAGGCACCCAAACTCAGTCATAATAAAAAGATTGCAAGCTATATATTAATACACGTATAGACGATGTAGAATATCTAGCATAAGTAATGTGAGCGAGAACGAGTTAAACAAACACACCTTAAGGAAAGATGTAAAAATCAATGAGGCTAAAGCAATTACGAATTACAAGAAGGCTATTACTGGCAGAACAACATTCCGTTTCACATTACAGCTGTCGCTTTATTTTCTTGTTGCTTTCGCCGTCACATGGTCGGCTCAAATTACTGTATTTTTTTATGCGTGCAAACACGGTGTTGAAATCAACAATGAATCATTGTTCTTTCACTTTTGAAATTTGCTTAAAGGTGATATAGCTTCTGAGTTTGTACCATACCTACTACTTTTCTTGTTTTCTTTCGGGCCGAGCTTGTCTGGTGTTCTGGTAACTGCAATATTCAAAGGTAAGCAAGGTTTAGCCGACTTGCTGAGACGGCTCGTGAAGGTTCATATATCAGCTCTATGGATATTGGTTATTGTCGCCATTCCTTTACTGTTGAATATCATTAGTCTTATTCTGGGCTATATAATAAGTGGGTTTCAGCCGATTGAGTTTAATTTTCTCGTACCGATAATTTACTTTGTGCCATTTTTGCTTTTCACGATTGTTTTTACTGGCTTATCTGAAGAAATTGGTTGGCGAGGTTAATCGCTACCTGAACTGCAAAAGAACTTTTCGGCCGAAAAGTCTAGTTGGATACTGGGTATTATGTGGGGCTTGTGGCATTTGCCGTTCGTGCTCCTCGCGTCATATTTGCAAAATGAATTGATGCTGCCAAGTGCTAATTCAATGATAGCTAGGTTGACGGTTGGGATTGTTGGCTGGACGATTGTCATCACCTGGATTTACAATAATACCCAGAGTTTGTTTTGGGTAATTATATTACACGGACTTGGTAATACGATTCAGTCATACTTACTGCTATCTTCAAACAACCTTCCAGCCAAGTCAATTTGGGTTCTTGTTCCATGGGCATTTGCTGTCAATCTTTTGAAAAAATACGGTGGCGAGACTCTAGCGATTGATCAAGAAGTAGTATAGTTCTTTTTTAACGCCTTTTGGGACATGATTGCAACTACTTCTGTAGGTAGCTCAGTAGTTCATCCGTGGATTCACTGATGCTTTTCCTGGAGGTGTCTATAATAATCATTCCAGCCTTTTCTCCGTCTAACTTAGCAGTTTCAAGAAAATTAAGCATCCTAGCGATAAAGTCTGGATTATTTGTATGACCGTCGTTCCCACGGCTTTTAATTCGTGCAACCAAAATGTCCGCATCTACAACTAAACGAAAGATTTTTTCAAAACGCGGATAGAAACTACTCTCATTAAGTGAGCCTCCACATAGAAATATATCTTCATCAGTTCTAGTAAGTGTATATTCCATCTTTTTTCTATTCCAGATCCAACCATTGTCTCTATACCACTCTTCAGTGACTTCGTCGACTGGAAACTCTACTGCTTCTTCTGTTTTGAGATTAGCATAGTATCCAAACTTCTCATCTGTGTTGATAACGTGAAAACCTTTCCTTTGGAGTTCGTCACCGATGGAGGTTTTACCACTACCCGAAGGTCCGTTTATGAGATAGGCTGACATAGCTAGTTGATTATAGCAGGAAAATAAAGATACTTTATTTCTAGGTTTAGCTAATGTATAGGCTCATCAAATAAGCAAAACTCTGCTTCATTAGGCACTTGCTCCAGCGTTGCCCAATGCTCTAACTGCTTGCGACCAATCTCTATCGTAGCACCCCCTTGAGCATTACGTGCTTCAACTCTATTCCATAATTCATCTATGGGTAGGCTGAGATAACGAAGTTCAACTTTTGCGCCAAGCTCTCGTGCAGCCAGTCGTTTACTGTCACGTTCTGACCGTGACCAAAACCCAAATTCAAGCACAACACTTATGCCTAAGATTAATAAATCCTGAGCGTGTTGCCATAATTGTTCTTCAATCGTGTCTCGAAGATTCTCGTCACTTAAATCAAGTCCTAGAGAGTGCATCCATTCATCTGGACTGAATCGTATAGCAGGTATTTCGCGAACCAACTTTCGTGCCAAGGTTGTTTTACCTGTGCCCGGAAGGCCAGATAATAATATCAGTTTGGGTGTGGTTTCTTTATCTGTAATTAAATTCTGACTTTTAGGCATATATTTATAATATCAGAAAGGCTATATTATGGTTGATTGTAATGCTGCCGCCAAGGGCCGTCTGGGACAACGCACGATGATAGACTACATCCTTCGCTTACGCTACGGAGTATTCCACCATCTGGCTAGAAATTGTAAAACCTTGCAGGTTTGACAATTATCTGAACCGCAGGACTCTCTCGTTGCGAGTGTGTTCCGATTTCGAGTCTAAATGCTAGCCAATTCAAAAAGTCCCCGAAGGGACTTCGTGAATTGGAGGGCCATCTGGGACTCGAACCCAGGACACCAGGCTTAAAAGGCCTGTGCTCTAACCAGCTGAGCTAATGGCCCACGTGTTTATCGTACAGTGGATACGTATTTTCTACCATTCGTTATCAATTGAGTTGAAGGTTAGAGCAACGAGTGCTAAATTATTCTACTCGACGACAAGTGTCTCGGACAAGCAGCTGAACTAATAGCCCGAAAAAAGGTAGCTAGATTACGATATCATTGTACCTCTGTAATTGCAACCACTTTTGTGGCATAATTAGAGTATATGGTAAAACATGGTTCAGGTAAAATAAAACAATTTTTAAAATCTGAAAGACACTTCATAATATGAAAATAGAGGCTACAAAACGAGAATATTCAACGAAAACTCAAATAGCTAAGGACGTTAAAGAACTCTCTCAGTTAAAAATATTGGCTCATATTCCGCCGCTAAATTGGCTATCAGGATTCTCGTCAATCGACTATGTAGAAGATATAAAGCCAGAAACCAAGCGCGAAAAATCATACCATGAGCGACTTCGAAAAGCGTTTATCGAAGCAAAAAATTTTAAACAGCTACCATTACCAAAATTACGCTATGGCTTTGCACCGAGTGAGATTCAGCGATCGATTATAGATTTAGCAGATGCTTATGAGCGAGTGAAACAAGAGAAGTTGTTACCAGAACCACAGAAATCGATGTATGTTGAGTGGATTGCGCATCAGCAAAAATTAGCTTATTTGATTAGCGTAGCTATGAGTACCTATGTGGCTCAGGTTACTGTCGACTATGATGCTTTACAAAATCAACTTGCCCAACCACAACAACCAGTTCTAGCTCAGCTCTTTTCAGAAACTGCAGCTGAGCTTTACGGACAGCCAACGAATGAACTTTTTTCGGCAGTATATTATTTTACTCGGGAATTATTAAAAACGACAAATGACGAACACTATGTTCGCGATGAGCTATTAGAAAGATATTTATACTCAATCAAAAGACCAGAAAAAACGTTAGAGGAAATACTCCCAAACAAAAGAACGATGCAGCTAGTTCAAGTTAGATTAATTAAATATTTTCAGCCGATTTTAGATTTGCTACCTGATGTTAATTCTAAGAAAGACTTTCAGCCGAAAGAGATCGCCTATTATATGCAGGTTGTAATCGATGAATTGGAATTGCCATATAAAGCTCGTGTCACCGACTCCGCCAATTCGTCTATCAGTGTGAGTCATGATAAAAAGTTAATATCTGTACCTAAAAAACGACAACCGATTAAGGGCGGTCGTGATCTTCAACAATTAGTTATCCATGAAGTCTGTGTCCATGTTATGCGACCCGTCATGGGCAAAAGCTTTAACTTTGATTTGTTTCAGCGAGGCACAGCGCGCAGTATTGCATATGAAGAGGGTTTAGCGATTGCAATAGAGCAAGGACTAGCTGGTAAGTATAATGTTCGTCATCGAGCAGTCCTGCGGTTGTTACGAGTGGGGCTGGCCCTCGGACTCGATAGGGAAGATAGCGTTGGTCGTACTTTTACCGAAATATATGAGATTTTATGGCGAGTGTTACTTGTGCTCCAGCCAAGTTACGAAGAGAAATTAGCAAGAACAGTAGCCTTCGAGGAAACGTATCGTACCTTTCGTGGCGGTGATCCAAATGTGCCCGGATCAGTACACCCTAAAGACATTCATTATATGCAGTATTCACTCAATGCGCTCGAGCAGCTGGCAAAAGGCGAAGATATTAATTTACTGCTAGTTGCAAAAATTGATAACTCTAATAAAGAACAACAAGATCTAGTTAAGAAATATCTGAATTTATAAATGCTTTTCAACGTAGCGAAGATGTTTCTCTCGGGCAGGGATGAAATCAGCTTTACGGAGTTTATTTTTATTAATCATTCGAGCTATACGTTCAGCACCGATGTAATGTGGCATAGTCACGTAGGTAGCACCACGTTCATAAAGTTTCACAGCGTGACTCGGTGTCTCGCTGTGAACGATAATAATTGCTTTCTGGTTAATTGCCCGTGCTTGCATGGTTAGGAAAAGATTAGTTTGAAAGTCCATTGTTGTCGTGACGATAATTTTAACATTCTCTAAATTAAGCTCTGCTAAAAACTCAGGATCAGTCGCATCACCATAGACAAAGGGTATATTGTGAGCATCTAATACGTCGATTGTTTCAGGGTTATAGTCAACGACAACGAAATCAGTTTGCTTTTCCTGGAATGATTTGATGATTTCTGGACCACCTCTGGAATAGCCAAACAAAATTGCTTCAGCTCCATGTGGTTTAACGTTTAGTTTCTTAGCAGATTTTCTTTCAAAAATACTTAGGTATCTCTCAAATTTTTTATAAATTGCTTCGTCATATTGCATCATGTAAGTTGAGATAGCAAAAGTCGCAATCCCGACTAAAGATATAGTTGAAACATCGGCACTACTTACCAACCCAACTTCGTGTGCCAGGATAATAAAAACTAAAGAAAACTCACTGATTTGAGCGATGGCTATTCCTGTCTTAGCTCCAGTTTGTTTAGTGTAGCCGAGCATACCAAGCAATGCCATAATGATCAAAGGATTACCAATCAGAACGAATAACGAAAATATAATTGACGGAATTATTATACTTGAGAAATTTGCAATTTCCATGTCTGCTCCAAGAAGCACAAAGAAAATCATTACGAAAAAATCACGTAGTGGTCGGAGCCTGCCAGCTATCTCACTAGTGTATGGGAGCGTCGATAATGCAACACCGGCGAAGAGCGCACCAATTTCGATTGATAATCCTGCATAATCAAACAGCGCAGCAAAGCCAATGCCCCAAGCAATCGTAAAGATAAATAAAAATTCTTGATTGCTACTGATAAAATGCGAAAGCTTTGGCACGATAAATTTGGTAGCTACGATCAAAATACTCGAAGCGATTATTGTACCAAGCACCATTGTTGTAGCACCACCTTTACCGGAGCTCCCGATAGCTGAGAGAGCTATCAATGCAAGTGTCGCTATTATGTCTTGAACCAGTAAAATACCAATCGCGATTTTAGCGTATAGTCTATGTGATTCTTTTTTGTCTGAGATGGTTTTTAGGATGATGATTGTGCTGGAAAAGGTTAGAGCTAGTGCGATGATAGTGGCAGTTGTCAGCTCGAATCCAAGCACTAGTGCCATAGCCAGGCTGAAAAACCAAGTTATAACTATTTGACCAACGCCTGCAATAGCTGCAATTTTGCCGACTTCTTTAATCACGTTTGGATTAAGCCCGAGACCGATAATGAATAATAAAAGTGCGATGCCGAATTCACTAAAAACACCAAGGGTTTCGTGGCTGGTAATGAAGTTCAAACCACTTCTGCCAACCACCAAACCGGTAATGATATAGGCGACAATCAATGGTTGTTTTAAGGCCTTTAAAATTCCAGCCAACAAAGCCGCTATCGCAAGAATGATACTGAGTTCGGTGAATAAATGCATAGTTATTTTTTCGTTTTTATTGTATTTTCTAAAGTAGTTATAATCATAACAAATTTTAGTATATAGTGCCATGCTTCATTATGGTGGACATCAATAAATACATCTTGCTACTATCAGCCTATGAACACTATTCTCCACGAAACCTATCGACGGAGCACGATTATCATCGCTGGACTTTTAGCTTGCTTAGTCGGGATTTGGCTAGCGCAGCACGCCATAATATTGCGTGGTTGGTGGCCTGGATGGTTGATGCTTTCGCTGGCAGCTATGCCATTTGTTCGTCGAAAGAAACTTTTGGCGATGATTATAATTATACTTTTTGGGTTAAGTATTGGTTTGGCTCGGGGGTTGGTCGCTGAACAGAAAAGACAACGATATTCACAGTTATTTGGTCAAGAAGTTAGCCTGCGTGGCCGAGTTTTGGATGATAGTAGTTACGGCAAGAACGGACAACGACAATTTTTCCTCAGCGATATTCGATTCGATAACTGTCAAGAAAATTGTAAATTGATTGGCAAGATTAGAATCAGCAGTCGATTGAATGCGGCACCAGTTCGTGGTCAACTGGTTCAAGTCAATGGTGTAATGCGAGAAGGTTTCGCCAGTTTCCAAGCAGCAATTTACTATGCCAATGTCTCACCAGCAAGCCACTCGATTCCATGGTTTGAACATGTGCGACTACAATTTTTCACTGCTATGCGAAATGTAATTCCTGAGCCACAAGCTAGCCTTGGGCTCGGCTTTTTAATAGGTTTACAGACACTGCTTCCGGAGGCATTGCTGAGCGAGCTGCGACGGACTGGGTTGACGCATATCGTAGCAGTTAGTGGCTACAACTTAACTGTTTTAGTTCGTTTAACGCGACGGACTTTTGCCAAACGAAGTAAATTTTTTGCAACGGTTTCTGCCTTTTTGCTTATTGCATTCTTCATGTCGGTCACGGGTCTAGCGCCATCGATTTTTAGGGCTAGTGTGGTATCGGTTGTGGCACTTTGGGCATGGTACTACGGTCGCGCAGCGCGACCAATGATGTTACTTGGGTTGAGCGGCGTGGTAACGGCTATGCTGTCACCGATTTTGCTGTGGAGTGATATTGGTTGGTGGTTGAGCTTTTTAGCATTCTTTGGTGTCTTGGTGATTGGTCCGACATTTTCTCTAAGGTTTTTCCATAAAACACCATCCGAACTACCTTTTTTTGGACAAATAATCCTAGAAACCTCATCGGCACAACTCATGACCTTGCCGCTAACAGTACATACGTTTGGGCAGATTTCAATCGTTTCGCTGCTTGCTAATGTGATTGTTTTGCCAGCTATTCCAATCGCAATGGGGCTTAGCTTTGTTGCCGCAATAGGTGGTATGCTTAGCACTGTTTTGGGTCCAATTGTTGCTTGGCCCGCATACTTTCTCTTGTTGTCGATAACTGAAGTAGTTAAGCTATTATCGGCAGTCCCGTATGCATTTGTTGATGAAATCAGTTTCTCAAATACCGCCATGATCGTTAGCTATGTTTTAATAATTTCTGTTATTTTATTTTGGCAACGACGACTAAGTAAGCAAGAGCAGATTAGCCTACTAACCCAGAATTATCTCGATTAAAAATCTAATCAAAACAACATCTGGTATAATTACTGATATGTCAGGACATAGCAAATGGGCGACGATTAAGCGAGCTAAAGGGGCGAATGATGCCAAGCGTGGAGCAGTCTTCACAAAACTCGCTAATATGATTGCATTGGCAGCCAAGAGTGGTGGTAGTGATCCGGATATGAATCCAAGCTTAGCGTTAGCAATTACCAAAGCCAAAGCGGCTAATGTTCCGAATGCCAATATCGACAAAGCTATTAAACGCGGGAGCGGTGAACTTGGTGATACGCTAATCGAAGAAATGGTCTACGAAGGCTACGGACCGGGAGGTGTTGCCATTATAGTCGAATGCGCCAGTGATAATCGTAATCGTACATATCCCGAAGTCCGTACTGCCTTTGCCAAGAACGGCGGGAATATCGCTGAAACTGGTTCAGTCTCCTTTCAATTTGAGCGAAAGGGCGTGATCCAAGCCATGAAAAGCGGTAACAATGACGCCGATGAGCTGGCGATTATCGAGACTGAAGCGGATGATTTCTTTGATGAAGGCGACCAGTGGGCAGTTCATACTGATATGAAGGAGCTTCATGATGTCAAGATATCTCTCGAAGCTAGTGGACTAAAAATTAGCGAAGCTAATCTTGTTTACGTACCGAAAATGACCGTGAAGATTGCCGAAGAAGACGTTCAGGCGAAAGTGATGAAGTTGATGGATGCACTCGACGAACTTGATGATGTCGTTGAAACTCATACTAATTTTGATATCGCATGAGTAGGTTTGAAAAGGAGATCGAGTTTTCTAAGAAACTAGCTCGCGCGGCAGGCGAGATTATGAAAAAGTATTTCAAGAGTCATGAGGTTAAATTTAAGGCCGACAATACGCCGGTAACAATTGCCGATGAAACTATCAATAAGTTGGTGTTGGATGAAATCGGACTAGCTTTTCCGGGCGACGGAATTTTCGCTGAGGAGGGTAGCGATTACGATGGCCAGTCTCGGACATGGGTAGTTGATCCGATTGACGGTACAGTCCCATACACTTATGGCTTACCTTTGAGCTTCTTCTCACTAGGATTTGTGGTTGATGGACGAGTGCAGTTTGGCGTTTGCTATCGACCATTTGATGATGCTATGTATTTTGGTGACGGTCAAATAGCTACAAAGAATGATCAAGCTATTTGCGTCAATGGAAAAAACCATCTTAAGGATGCAGTCTTTTCAGCCTGTTTCCATAATACTGAAGAATACAAGGACGCATATAAGGCCGTTAGTGGATTGGCGGAAGTTGCAAGAAGTTCGATATCGCTCCAGTGTATTGTTGCCGATGCTATGCTGGTCGCCGAGGGTAAGATAGAAATTGCTACTTACCCACATAATCACCCGTACGATATTGCTGGCCTAAAACCAATTATTGAAGGCGCTGGCGGTAAAGTTACTGACATGAATGGCATAGATCAGCCTTACGACAGAGATATAAATGGCGCTATCATAACGAATGGTCAGTTGCACGACGAGGTCGTAAGCTATTTTAAAAAAACCATGATAATAATCTGAATTTATTTTGAGACAGATACAATTGGTACCGAAGCTATAGAAGTAGAATGATGATGGGCTTTGCCTCTGAGAGACTGGTCTGATTTCAGTCAAGCTATAGTAGTGTCATTGTTTGGAAACTCGGCTATAAAATATTTTCACTCAAATGCTAGATATTAAATATATAGTTAATCTTTGAAAATAGGTTTTTGTGTTTTCTTATTCCAAAACATTCCTAGCCCACTTGCCATAGATAGCAACAATAATCCAACGGCGTAATACATTAGCCAGTTTTGCCCTGAATTAGCTAATGTGCTGTCTTTCTTTGAGGCCGCAGCTATATCTGTTGTTATTGGACTACTCGTTGGATTCGTATTGTTATTAGTAGTCGAGCTGGCACAAACTATTCCGACGATAGCTTGTGATGAAAGGCCTGGCAATTGACGAACATTAACATTGTTGATTATATTTGTCCCACAAAGATCACTGTCGTCATTGACAGTAGTAGAGTAGCAAATCTGAGGATTGTCTCCAGTGAAGCTGACGGTAGTACTGTACTGTCCTTCGCTAACTATAGCTACGTTGTTAACCTCGGCTATAACTACAACCCGAAGGTTCTCG
>CAZUNB010000016.1:22925-25029 GCA_964622235.1 uncultured Candidatus Saccharibacteria bacterium
GCATTTTAGTTACAGATAATATGCCATTATTCCACGGCACGTCATTATTAAGTGCCGTTTGTAGGGCTGTTACTCCTGGACTGGTGTAGCTCGAGCCGTCACTTATTTTGTAACATTTCAAACTACCGGTTGTTGCATTGACGTGGGCTAAGAGGCAGATTGCAGCCTGATCTCCGCCTGTGTCGTTAAACATAAATGAATATGAATGGTGACCCTCACTCATTACTCCCAGTGCATATAAAAAGTAGTTTGTGCCTGTAACGGTAACCACTCCAGACGCACCCCATCCACTACACATGGTATCGGTTGTCGTATCGATACAAGCTATCTTTACATTATCAAGTGGGACGTTCATATAGTTGTACTGCGTGATAAATAGTTTATTTCCAGAATCGTGAAGCGTGGCAAAGACACCACTATTACCCGCCATAGTTGTCCAGGCATCTAAAGATCCAGCCAACGAGGTTGTTCCGCAACTTGTTAACGTTGTGGCGCTGAGGCACATGAGTTGTCGTGAGCGGGGTGAATAAGCATAGATCTTATTGCCGACGGCTTTTATACCTTCGATTTCTGTAATGTCGGTACTAGAGCTTGTATATATACTTGGTGATGTGACGTACGGGTAGAAACCGCAGAATTTCCCAGTTTCGACATCGAAACAGCCGATACCAGCATCTGCTGTTCCGCGCTGACCTGGGAAAAATAATTTGCCATTAACGATTTCTGCATCCAGCATCTCGTTAGTATCTATGTTGGCTTCGGAGATGTTGCTGCCGTCGCTACCATTAACGTCGCTAAGATATTTAGGGAACTCGCTAGTGCCACTGTCGTCAAGGTCGCATGACGAGCCGGTAGCAATATCGGTACAGATTAATGCTTTGGTTACATTCTTTCCACCCTGGCCGTTGGTAGCGTTTGAACGGGCGTAGTGGAAAATATTAAACAGAACATCTTTACCTGAACTGTGTCTATAAGCAATTGGATAGTAGCCGTCACCACCAGTACCGTTGAGGACCGCTGCGCCAGGAAGCTGATTATTGGTATTGGTGTTTGAGGTAGCAGGAGACCCAACGAGCGAATTGAATGCGCCAACACCTACTACGTTGGCTGGTTCGGCGATTTGGCTAAAAGTACTATTATCGGTGCTGTATGTCTTGTTCCAATTTTGGGGGACTTGCAAACTACCTGGAACAAATTTTTGGTTTGATGAGATAAAATCTTCGATTGACAGGCTAGAATTGCTTCCGTCTCCGTTATTATAGTTGGCAACCCAGTCCAGCTTATCTCCTAGTTTGGCTTCTGTGTTTGAGCCAGAGTTAGCATTGGTAACAGTTTTATTTATAGATTCACCAGAAGCTGTCACGACTGATGTTGTAAGACTTATTGAAACAAGTAATAAGCCCAAGAACCCAAAAACTCTTTTCGAGTGTTTTTTTATTAACATTTTTATTCCCCCTAGAACTATTTGATAAATTCACTAAACTTTTAGGCACCTCACTGTGCTACAGTAATATTACCTAAGCTTAAGGATTTTGCAAGTTTTTTTTGATCTATCCTATCTATTTCTGTGGATAACATCAGAAAGTAGTATCTTCCAGCCAAACGAGGTATGAATGTGTCAACTATGTGATAGTGTTCGATTTAGCAATACAATCTTATTTAGAGCTTTATACTATCGTGCAGCTTGCTACTTGTCAGGTGATACTGAATAATAAAATTATGATAATTTTTGGGATAGATCCGGGAACAGGTACGACAGGGTTTGGTGTAATCGAAGTTAAAAAAGGTAACCCTCATTTTCTAGATGCCGGCGTCATCTCAACTAAACCACATACGCCATTAGAGATAAGACTTGGTGAAATATATGACAATATTTCTGAATTACTAGCTGAATATAAACCGGATGCTGTTTCGATTGAAAAGCTATTTTTTGCGCGTAATGTCACCACGGCAATTAGCGTCAGTCATGCTCGGGGTGTGCTTATGCTGGCTGGTCAGCAACAGGGCTGTGAAATAGCGGAGTATACACCGCTTCAAATTAAGCAAGCTTTAACTGGCTATGGAAAAGCCACCAAAGCTCAAGTTCAGGAAATGGTCCGAGTCC
>CAZUNB010000017.1:0-9329 GCA_964622235.1 uncultured Candidatus Saccharibacteria bacterium
TCACGACCAAATATGGAATAAAGCAAGATCTTAGTAGCTACTCAAGAAACATTTTTATTTCTGACATTGGTGTTGAGTCAATGGCTGGTGCAATCAAGCTGGCTGCAGGAAAATCTTATGATAGCCGTATGAAGGATCTTAAGACAACTTCAATAGAAAACGATTGGTCTAAATCTATTAGTGTGGCTTCTATTAAAGACATACTTGCTTCGCTTGAGTAAAAATAATCGGACAAAGTACAGCGAGCATAGAAAACTTTTATTTTTTTGTCTCGGCTAGCGACATGATTCTAAGCGAATTCATCACCATGCGCTTTCTGGCTGATTAATTAATAGGTAGCTGTCGGTCTTAATTCTTTTATTTCTCTTTTCTAAATAAGCGCACAAACCTAGCTCTAAGCCTCCAGGTGCGTGAATTATAGACCAGATTCAACTCTTCTTGTTTGCTCTTGAGTTCTTCGCTTAATTCATGTATTTGTTTCTGATCTTTTTTAGTATTATGCTTTATCGTACCTATCTCATTTTCTAAGTTTTTCAAACGGGAAAGGACCATATGAAAATAATTCTTTAAAAGACTGGGGTCTTTTACGAAAAAAGGCTTTAGTGTCCCAGGATATTTATCGTCTGCACTTGCAACTATCGACATGTATTCAATTATATGTATTTCTGCCTTGCTTACATGTTGCGGCTTCAGAAGAATCTTAGCCTGCTCTTCGAAGAACCTCATATGTTTATAGCCATGGTCGTGCATTAATTTTTCGACACTGTTGGTTTGACTCCACCACACGCCGCCAGGATTACGTCGGTAAGCTGCCATAACTTCGTCGATAAAGTAGATTTTCCCACTAAGCGCGTGCATCGTGTGGAGATACCAGTCTATCGGCAGGATATCAACTGGCAGGCCTTCATAGCTTTTCGCCCGACGATACAGAACCGAGTTTGTCTGAATGAGATTTTGGTCTACAATAGCCTCGACGCCACCGACTATCCCCTCTTTTATGTTTTCAGGGTATATTTCTGACAGTCTTTGTATTGTTTCATATATAACTTTGACTGGGTGGAAACAAACGCTTACCTCGGGGTTGTTATTCATAACCGTAGTTTGTTTTGTGATTTTTTCGATATCCGTCCAGTAATCGTCACCTTCGCAAAGCGCTATATACTTACCCGTAGACAACGAGAGCCCATCATATAGATTTCTTGCTATGCCTATGTTTTTTTTACGCATCTTTAATACAAAGTCTATTTTCGATTTATATGGCTCAATTGTCTCTAAGATAACCTTCTGTGTATTGTCCGTAGATGCGTCATCACAGATAACTACTTCTAAGTTAGAATAGTTCTGTGAGCAGACGCTTTCAATAGCCTGCTTAATGTACTGCTCTTGATTATAGGAAATACAGACAACGCTCACCTTCGAGAGATCTTGATTTTTTGCTTTACTTGTCATGTTGTCGTAATTATATCACGCGGAGATTACAGCCCTATGGCAATTCGATCAACAACCTCTTGCGTGACGTCACCATGAGCAGGTAGAGAAAAAATTTTACTACAAACTTCTTCGGTGATTGAAAGATTGGAGAGATGCTCGTAGCCAACGAAAGGCTTATGCTTGTGGATTGGTGGACTGTAGTAGTTCCTGTATTGAATTCTCTCTTCATTCAGCCTGCGTATAAAATTTGACGCAAGCTCTGGGTTGTCAGCCATACAGGACACAAAACCAACCGATGATCTTTGGTCGTTCGGCTGAAAGTTGAAACCAAGCGGCCGTAATGCGTCTTTGTACATAGCTAGTACGCTTTGTCTTTTTGTTAATCGTTCGTCGATTAGCTTGAGTTGTCGAACACCAATTGCTGCCGATAGCTCTGATAGCTTGGCGTTGATTCCAAGTGACTGCGCTTCGCTTTTTTCGTTAAAACCAAAATTTGTATCACGTTGTAGTTTTGTCGCCAGGTTCTCGTCAGAGCACACAATTGCTCCACCCTCGCCAATCGCAAACGGTTTAGTGGCATGAAACGAAAAGACCTCACAGTCGCCTTTAATCCCAACCTTACTGTCGTCTTCATATCGCGACCCAAAACCAGCCGCCGAATCAATAATCAGCGGAAGCTCAAACTCTCCAGAAAGAACTTCCCAATCATTAATCTGTGGATTGCCGACGCCGAACGTGTTGCACAGTAACACGCCACAGACTTGGTCTCTGTTTTTAGTATTTTCTAGATAATGTTTGGCCGCCGTCACATCTGGCTGTAGCGTATCTCTGTCGATATCTACAAATACCGGCTCATAGCCAAGCAGTACAAGGCTTGAAGCACCGGCGACAAATGTGAAAGAGGGTATTATTACTTTTCTTTTCCCTTCGATTGGGGCTGGAAATAGATTCTTTATCGCTAAAATTAAGCCGGAAGTGGCACTGGAAACTGTTACAGCAAATAGATCATGGCCGACGTACCCTTCTATGCCTGCTCTAAATTTTTGCTCATACGGACCGAAATTTGTATACCAATTATTTTGCTGGATTGCCCGATAATCCGCCTGTATCTCTTCACCGTCAGGTAGATCGGGCTTGATAAATCGGATATTATATTTCACGCAGCCATCCTTGGTTAATTTTAATAACTTTTGCTGGACTGCCAACTACAACACTATTTTCAGCAATAATGTCGTCCAAAACGACTGCACCGGCACCAACAACACACCCAGAAGCAATGCGTACACCATTGCTCACAATCGCACCAACACCTATAAATACTCCAGATTCTATAGACACATTTCCGGCTATATTAACACCTGGGCTAATAGTTACATAATCGCCCACTGTGCAATTATGGCTGATAGTAGCTGCAACGTTAACTATTGTATGGTCACCGATTGCGACGTTCGTAGTTATTATAACGCCAGAAGAAATGACACAACCTTTTCCTATCACTGAACTGTCCGAAACTACAGCACCTTTAGCTACTAGTGAATAGAAATCGGATCCGGGCCATTTGTTAACCATCTGCTTTCTAATAGCTGGGGCACCAATAGCTACTACAACAGGGATGGCCGAAGAGCTCCCCGGACGCAAAACATCCAAGACTATTCTGCCAGATTCTGCTTGACCTAGGAACTGTTCATCGACTGCACGAAAAGCAATACTTGCACTCTCGCTTGAGAAGGCCTCAACCTCATCTGCTTGACCACCGTTTCCAAGGATACCTACGTGCTGCATATTATATCCTTTCCAGAATAGCTTCTGCTCTTACTCTGACCGAATCAACCGGATTAAACGTATCCATCATCTCCTCATGGGTTCGTCTGCTGTGTTCTTTTACATCGATTGATTGTCGGATTGCGAGTATTTCGCTCGCAGCTTTGTGCGTATCGAGCGGTAAGCTAAAAACTGTTTCTAAATTGTTCCCAAGCTCAAAAGTGTCGTGCCAGAATAAAATCGATCCCGTTAGGCCGGCTTCAATGAAGGTGGCGGTGTATTTACCATCAATGAAGGTTTTATGCTTAATATCTCGCGCAACATGGACAAAGCCATCATGGCAATGATACTGTTTTATGGCTTCTTTGTGATCAAGATACCCATATGGCAAATATTTTTTTTCTTTTTGTCCAATTCTTTTTCGCAATCTATTATTTTTTTCATGTCTTTCAACGTGCCTTCTATAGACTTCGGGGCTACGTGGCGGAAATACGTCATACTTTAAGCCGGTCTCCTTCATTATCTCTACGCTCCTTTCCCAGTCTTTTTGCGGACTTGCGTTTGAAACATGTACGAGTTTATTTAGCTTTTTACGATAACGTTTTAACTTAACAAGCTCTGTGTCGACGCTAAAAGGATAAAAAACAACATTATCTAGTCCTTTGTACGCGATTTCGAGAGGTCCAGGATTGATGAATATTTTTTCAAAATTTTTGATTAATTTTCTATGAATCCTTCTAGTTTCTGAATTGTATAACGGATTATGGCTAAATCCTGGAAAGAGGGTTGCAAATCTTTTAAGAGCAGGAAGGGTAGATGCTTCTTCTAATACGTCAGGCCCGAAGGACAGAAGTAAAGTGTCCCCAGAAGGATCGTCCACTACGGTGAAATACTTCTCGAACTCCGGGACCTCCCATCGTAAAAAATGTGTTGCTTGTTTCACGTGTATGTAGAGCTTAGGCTTGACTGGATTAATGGTCATTATCTTTTCCTCCAGTCTCCCTTTAGTTTCATCGCGCTACCTCGCTTTTCGTCATATCCTTCAATGGAGAAAGACACTCTGTTTTCAGTTGAGCTAAAAAGCTTTTTATCGCTAGCCCGGAACACCCCTGCAGAGATAGTGTAAATACCAGGGTTAAACCCCGCTAGATCACAGCTTACCGCAACTTTATTAGACGAAGCTATTGCGGGACCACTTCCAATTGAATTTAGCTCGGCGACTGAAGCGCCTAAGCTACCAATAGAAAAGCCGAAGTAGTAATCGAATTCAAAATCATTTTCATAATCTATGAAAATCTCGATAGATTCATCTGAAGAAAAAGCCTTCTTCTTAAGAAAAACTTTAACCTCATTTTGTAGTTTTAGGTTATTGGTTATTGATTTTTTCGACGTCTCTCGCTGAATGTTTTTAGTAGTGTACTTATCCGCTATTTCTGAAGGCGTACCAATCTCCATCGAGGACCCTACAGAAAGCAACATTGCTCGAGTGCAGAATCTCTGGACTGCCATCATATCATGCGTGACGAGTATAACAGTTTGATTGTCTCGTTTTAACTTTTCAAAGTACGTATAACATTTTTGCTGAAAAGCGGCATCTCCAACTGCAAGAACTTCATCGAGAAGCAAGATATCAGAATTGGCGCGAATGGCTATCGAAAAAGCTAAGCGGACCTGCATACCACTACTGTAATTTTTTAACTTTTGATCCATGAATTTCTCAAGTTCCGCGAAATCAACAATTTCGTCATACATCTCATACATTTGCTTGCGCGTAAAACCGAGAAGAGCACCATTAAGAAACACGTTTTCTCGACCACTCAACTCTGGGTTGAACCCAACTCCAAGCTCGATAAATGGAATCAAACTACCGTTAACTGTAATTTGGCCTTCAGTTGGAGCGTATATACCAGCCATAAGCTTTAGTAAAGTACTTTTACCACTTCCATTCTTGCCTACTATACCGAAAAAATCACCCTTTTTAATTTCAAAATTGATATTTTTTAGGACCTGCTGTTTTTCGTAAGTTTTTGACAAAAAAAGATTCATTAGTGCGCCTTTGAGCGAGTCCTGTTTTTCGTGTGGCAAGATGAATGTTTTGCTCAAGTTACTGACTTTAATTGCAACATCATCGGTTTTAGGTTTGTTTTTTGGCATACTAAATATTCTCCGCAAAATACTTTTGTTGCGACCTGAAATAACTCACACCAATAATAAATGTAATTGCTGCCACAGTTATTGGAATCAATACAGCGAAAGAAGAACCATAAACGCTAGAAACCGTCATTGTCTCCGGCGTAACCAGGGCATAACGAGCTTCCTGCATTACATACGCCACTGGATTTACCAGTAATAGCTTCTGATAAAATGGATTACTGAACTGGCTTAGCGGATAAAGTATTGGTGTAGCATAAAAAGCACCTTGCATAATAACCTCCCATATGTGGGATAAGTCTCTAAACTTAACAAAGGCAGCCGCTAAGAAAAGCGAAACACCCAAAGAGAATAAAAAATAAAAAATAAAAATAAACGGTAGGAATATCACTGCTTGATTAATATCAACGCCTCCGACAATCATAAAAATTGCCACGATGAGAAGATTTAATGTCAGATTAATTAAAGCCGCAAGACTAGTGGACAACACGATGATCCACCGCGGAATACTAATCTTGCGAATCAAGTCACCCCTAGCAACGATAGAGCCTAGGCTAAGGTTGGTCATTTCTCCAAAGAAGTTCCACATAACAATACCAAGCAAAAGATAAACAGAGTAGTGAGGAATTGCATCGCCTATCTTAAACACGTTAACAAACACGACATAGAGGATTGCAAACAACATCAGGGGCTTGAGTAGCGACCATAGATAGCCAAGCACAGAATTTTGGTACCTCAGCTTGAAGTCCGTAATGACCAGCTCTTTTATGAGTGCTTTATTCTTTATCGAGAAAACTGATTTGAATGTTGCTTGTGCACTGTCTATCATCGTTCAATAATTATATACTACCTGATATGCCTATGCGAACTATTGCTGATACTGTAATCATAGTCTTGAACTGGAATGGTGCCGAGATCATAAAGGCTTGCGTCGATTCACTGCTAAGCCAGCAAGCCGTTTTTGATATTATTGTTGTCGACAATAATTCGGGTGACAACTCCCGAGAAATTATTGAACAGTACGGAGATAAAATAACCTCTATCTACAACGATAGTAACCGAGGGTTTTCTGGTGGCGTAAATACGGGAATCCGCTACGCGCTCGAAAAGAACTACGAATATATCGGTCTATTAAACAACGATGCAGTAGCTAAGCTTGGATGGGTCAAGCATCTCCGTGATGCTTTCTCAGATGAGACTATTGGCTCGGCAACCTCTACCATGATCCATAGCCGCGATCAGACTTACGACAGCACCGGCGACTTTTACACTATCTGGGGAATGGCTTATCCGCGTGGCCGCGACAAAAAGATGCAGGGTCAGTACGACAAAGACGCCTCTATCATGACCGCCTCTGGCGGAGCCAGTATGTTTCTGGCAGAAATGTTTCGGGATATTGGGTTATTTGATGAAGATTTCTTCGCATATTATGAAGATGTTGACCTAGGGCTTCGAGCAATTACTCGTGGCTGGAGGGCTGTTTTTGCGCCGAAAGCGTCTGTTCTACATGCTACGGGCAGTAGTTCAAATAAAATTAAAAATTTTGGAGCTTACCAAGCAGTCAAAAACCAGCCAATGCTACTACTAAAAAACATCCCTTCTCCTTTGTTCTGGAGAGTTTTGCCTCGTTTTGTTGTCTCGTATGGTGCTTTTTCTTTCTATCTAATCCGCAAAGGTAACGTTTTGACTCTACTAAAAGGGTGGTTGGCTGTTCTAGCCTTAACACCAAGGAAACTAAAGGAACGGCGAAAAATAATGAAAAGAGCAGCGCCTGATGGCTTAGCCCTTCTGGAGTCATTAATTATCAAAGACGTGCCGCCAAACATACGATCTCTAAAAAAATTACAGGAATTTATTCGGAAGATTTACCCTGATTTCAATTAGTCGTTAAATAGCATATCCTCTAACATCCATCCTCAGATAACAGTCCCGCCACTTTGATGATAAACTGAAACTATGAAGAAAAAACCCTCATCAGGCTCGGTTCTTGTCTCGATTTTGCATTATGGAGACCCGAAGAATACTCGAGAGGCTGTATTGTCTTGCAGTGGTCAAAAGGCCGATATTCTAGTTATTGATAATGACCCAAACAACCGATACAAACCAAATGAGCAAATAATCTATGTTAAATCGCCGAAGAACGTCGGCTTTGCAGCTGGCCAAAATATCGGTCTTCGATATGCTGTCGAAAAAGGCTACGACTACTGTTTGCTCTTAAATAACGATGCTACGTTAAGTAAATTAGCTATTGAAAAGATTGTGGACTTGCTTGAACAAAACAAAGAATACGCGGCGGCTGAATCGACAATAGTTAAAGAATCAGACCAGAATATAATTTGGTTTGGTGGCGGAAAAGTAAATAGGCTTATTGGAAAGGCGTCCCATAGAAGAATTAACCACCGCATAGAAACGCTACCAAATACACCAGCAGTTGAAGACGAGGAGTATCTGACCGGGTGCGCTATTATGATTAGGGTTTCCACACTTTCAGATATTGGACTACTCGATGAAGATTACTTTTTTTACTATGAAGATGTCGACTGGTCGACTCGAGCTATTAGCGCGAGCTACAAACTAGCACACCTCCCGCTAGATCTGGTTGTTCACTCCGTTTCTGCCTCTACGTCTAATGAAAGAATGTTTTATTATGACGCCAGGAACAGACTTTTGTACGCTAAAAAGAATATTCGTATACCTTGGTTGGTCATTGCATATAGCTACAGCTCAATCATTCTGCTAATGAGGCTTGGGTTACTCACTATAAGGGGCGAAAACACTTCGGCGAAAGCTATCGTTTCTGGTGTGTCCGATTTTCTACATAAAAGATACGGTGAAAGACAATGAAAATTCTTCTTATCTCACCGTCGTATCCTCCTGTTGTCTGTGGTGTTGGAGACTACGCTAGTAACCTTGCTTATTCTTTAAAAGAATCAAGCATTGAGGTTGAGGTGTGCTCTTCTTCGTCCGACAGCGAATTAGTGCTAGAGTCGTGGTCGGTATTATCGCTTTCAAGGATAGTCAGATTCGTAAAAGCAAGTAAAGCTGATATTGTTCATTTTCAACACCCAACAAGCATTACACCTTCTGTTGGCTTCCAGTTATTACTACCGATTGCTATACGTCTACTCACTAAAGCCTCCTGCGTAATTACTGTTCATGAATACGAACAAAGATATTCGTGGCTTAGTCGATTACGAACTAGGCTTCTCTGTCGCTTATATAAGAACGTAATTGTCTCGACTGATTTGATGGCAGAGCTTTTGGCAACTAATAATATTGCATCATCAATTATTCCTATTGCTCACCCCTTTTCAAAACTTAAAAAGATGTCAGCAAATATAAGGTCGCTTACCAAAACACAACAGATTGAACTGGTTTTTTTTGGATTTTTATCTGCGAACAAATCAATTGAGCCCGTAATTGATGCTGTGGCTGAGCTAAAAAATGGAAGTTTTATGATTCGTTTAACGCTAATCAGCCCTATGGATAAAAATAACCAACAGCACACGCGGCTTCAGTCTAGGCTGAACGATGTAGGTGGATCGTGGCTGACAGAAGCGTCACTTGAGAAATCCCAGCGCCAATTGGCTTCTTCGGATATTGCGATATTTCCATTTAACGATGGTGCTTCTCCAAAAAACAGTACGCTCCTGGCCGCAATGTCGGTCGCACTCCCCGTTGTCTCAACCGGTCCTCTGGTCTCGCCGCTAAATGAAGAAGTTATCGAGTTAAGCAGCTTAGATGTGAGTGACATTGCCTTGACAATAAAAGAACTGGCCTCAGACAAAAATAGGCGGATTGAGCTGTCAGAACAAGGACAAAAACTAGTCAACGACCGTTATAATTGGGAAAATATCACAAAGTTGCATCGCAAATTCTACCAAGCGTTAGTTTGATGTTACTTTTCGCTCAGCGTTCTCGATGTTGTTTGGGTAGACTCCAAGTGCAGCCCCACAAGCCAATAGGAATACCCATATTGTAGCGGT
>CAZUNB010000017.1:9339-22464 GCA_964622235.1 uncultured Candidatus Saccharibacteria bacterium
TGAGTGTGTGGAGGAGCATTGCCATGAGACTGAGCCCTGCCATTGCAGCCAAAAGCCAATTACTTTTAACTAAATAGAGCTCTTTTGCAAGCAGGCACCAGCAAGCAATAAAAAGCAGCAGGCCTAAAAACCCAACTTCGACACCTATTTGAATGAAGTTATTCTCAATAGGTACAACCGTTCCACTAAAATAAGAGGCTGGCCCGACAGCACCGAGGCCTTGCCCGAGTGGTTTTTCTATCATTGATTTCACGCCAAGTATCGGATATCTCACGTGGTCTATAGTGCTGCTCTTTTTAAGAGCATCTTCAGGTTTTGCGTGAAACACCAGTGAAGACAGAGGCGCGTAGCTTAGACTTGCGAACACAAAAACTGATAATGCGACGAAGCTTGCTCCTGCGACGATAGCGATCCTGCCTGTTGTGAAAAAAATCTTATGAGAAATGTAGAGTTTAACGATTAAAACTACTGCTACGGCTATCATCGCAGCTCTTGACTGAGTAGAAAGAACACCGAGAATAAACACACTTGCTAGGAAAACCTTTGATAACGGGCGTCGGGTACTGAAGACCGAAGCCGCCAGACTAAGAATTAAAAAACTTGAACTCTGAAGTGGCCCATATATCGTCCCATAAAGCCTCCGTACATTGCTGCCCTTCAGAGTGGTAATATGTTCAGCATTATCCGCAAGCACCGAGAAGTTGAACAGACTAGGCAAAAGATATTGCACAAACATCGCACCGGCCACAATCAGCCCCGAAATAATCAGCAAATCTTGAAGTTTCTTTTCTTTTAGCGGTAGTAGCCTTCCAATTATCAGCAAGGCAAAAGGAAAAATATTTACCCTGAACCCAGCAATAGCCGGCAGAGACAAAGCATCGGAAACAAGTGCTGTTATTAGCAGAGAGAACAGACCATATAGGGCAACGAATCTTACTAGACGATCTTTGTATAGCTTTTGTTTAAAGAATCTTGGCAGTAGTGCCAGGAGCACAACTGTGGCTACTATTTCCTTCCATGCACGAAGAACGGGACCGGCGCTAACGTTGGCTTCAAAAAAAGTAACCAACGGAGCGTGCAGAACTAGTCCAATAATCAAAAAAACATAAAGAGCGTATGTTAGATTACGCGTCTTTTCGGATAATAACGTGGCGATTGCGGGCTTCACCTGAGCTTTCACTGACCACTCCTTCAGTCTCACTAGCTTGCTGGTGAATAATTCGTCGATCAGCAGCGTTCATCGGTGCTAGCTCCATCGGTACGCCGCTTGCTGCAACTGCTTCGGCCCATTGCTTTGCTTGAGCCGCTAGGCGTTCTTGGCGCTGTTTTTTATAATCTGCTACGTCAACAGTAACTCGTCCGGCATCAGGGAACTTGGCGCTAAAGGCCATCGATACAAGTAGCTGAAGTGATCGTAATGTATCGCCACCCTGTCCGATAAGAAACCCGTTCAGCTCGCTCGACGGCACGTGCAAGACGGTGTAATCACCATCTGTCGTAATCTCAACCTCAACGTTGAGCCCAAAAAAACTGATTAGGTTCTCTAAAAGCTCTTTGGCGTAAGCTTGCTGTTCTTCGCTCATGACTTGTTGCCCTTTCTAGTTTTGCTAGTAGCTGATTTTTTCTTACGAGGAGTGGTCTTGGCTTTAGTCGCACCACCGGTGCTAATGGTTCGCACGGTTACATCAGAGTTGGCCATTTCAGAAACATCCTGCTGTAGGATCATGCGCTGCTGAATGGTGGCAATAATGCTGCTGGCCGCCCAATACAGGCTAAGCGCGATCGGCAGAGTTGAACCGATAAATAACGTGACTGCAGGGAATAGATAGATCATTCCACTCGACATAGCAGCTGCTTGCTCTGCGCCGTCAGTTTTCTTACCGTCTTTAGCGTCACGGAGTACATCACGTAGGCTTTTGCTGGTTCCTTGTGAAGCCATCAAGGTTTTTGACTGCAAGAACTGCCCAACGGCTGCTAAAACTACAATAGGTACGCCCTGCCAATAAATCCCGCCTTGGCTATGTCGGATAGTTTCACTCAGGTCAATAATACCTAGAAAACTTGGGTGGAATTGACTTGGGTTTTTGACGATGTCGGCTACGTAGGGAATTGACTGGACGAAACCGTAGGTCAGATCATCGAAGCTTTCTCCGCCGATAATTGCTCGCAAAACGGCATAGAGTGCAATCAGAATAGGAATCTGGATAATCATCACTCCTATGCTGCCGAGAGGATTGACACCGCGCTCTTTGTATAGCTCCATCATCAGCTCAGCTTCTTTTTGCTTGTCACCTTTGACTCGTTTTTTAATCTTGGCAATCTCAGGTTGGAGGGATTTCATGGCGCGCTGCTGGTGAAGCTGTTTTTTCAAAAGAGGCCAAAGCAATAATCGGATGAGCAGCGTGGTGATAATTATAGTAATACCAAAGTCGTGCCCAGGGATAAAGGCGAATATCAAAACCATCAGGTTAAATAGTGGTTGCGTTAGAATTGCTCGAAACAAAAACGACTCCTTTTCTCTAGTCTAATAGTTACGAAAGCCAGCTAGTATTGTACCACATTTTCTAGCGTATAATCGTCAGCCAATTGATATGGCTTATTGATTAGATTTCAGTCTAATGGCTGAACGTTCAACTAGCTCCACGATACTTTCGATGCTCACTTCCAATAACTCCGGATCACGAACAAAGATAATTAGCTGTAAGCCCCTTGGCAACCGATCGAATGAATGTGCATACACAGCAAAAAGCCTACGACGAATACGATTACGCTTAACGGCACTTTTGAAGATTTTTTTACTGACAACAACCGCTAAGCGGGTTGGTTGACTCGGTTTAATAATAAAACGCAGGTCTAATCCATCAATCTTCATTCTTTTTGAGCTACGTAGGAGAGCCTGGACGTTTTTACGTCCATGGAAGCGATGACGAGAAGCAAGCATTGCTTGGTCTTTAGTGGCTGAGCCGCTTGCGACCTTTTTCGCGGCGGTTCTTCAAAATGGTTCGACCGGCCTTGCTACTCATTCGCTTCATAAAGCCGTGTTCGCGCTTTTTTCTGCGTACTTTTGGTTGATATGTTCTCTTTGGCATAGTCGGCAATTATAGCAGTTGGTTACCGTCTAAGTCAACAACAGCAATTTTCTTAAACTGCAAGGTTGTTGGTTTACCAAATTGTTATCCACTTTAGCGTTGTGATTATCCACAGCTCTACATCTGTTGTTTTTGAAAATGTGGAAAACTCACCTCAAGAGCCTTGGAATAATGCCGAACTATTTTATAGACTGCTCATGGTTGTGGATAAACGACATGTCCGCGTATACTGAGCAGTACATGTTGGAGGGAAAATCTACACAATCGGTCTGGAGTGCTGTGCTTGGTGAGCTTGAAGTTGGCCTGAGCGACGGTACTTTCAACGCTTGGTTTAAGTCGACCAGCCTACTTAGCGTCGAAGATTCTGTGGCGACTATTGGCGTGATTAATGTTTTCGCCAAGAAGCAACTCGAAGAGAAATTCAGTGATACGCTCCTGCGAGCACTACGCCAGCACAACCTTGATGTCGATTCGATTGTTTACAAGATAACTTCAGTTTCGTCTGAGCCAAGCACTGAAGGATTGTTCGACGTCGCTGACCAGCCAAGTGTTAATTCCCCTCGTCGATCGAAATCACGAACAAGTATCGACAAAAATGCCTCTGGGCTTAACCCCCGTTATACTTTCGAAAGTTTTATTGTCGGTGGCGGCAACGAGCTAGCTCATGCTGCTTGCCAGGCAGTTGCGCGTGATCCAGGTGGAAAATATAACCCATTATTTATTTATGGCGACGTAGGGCTCGGTAAAACCCACCTAATGCAGGCTGTGGGTAATGAGATAGCCAGGCGTGATCCAAGCAAAGAGATTTTATATACGACCTCAGAAAAATTTATTAACGAGTTCGTTGATAGTATTCGTTTTAAAAGAATCTTCTCGAAGAAATATCGAACGGCCGACGTGCTGATTGTTGATGACATGCAGTTTATCGCCGGAAAAGAAAAGACCCAGATTGAGTTCTTTCACACCTTTAACGACCTTCATCAAACTAATAAACAGATTATTCTCAGTAGTGATCGCGCTCCACGATCTATCCCAACCCTAGAAGACCGACTGCGCAGTCGGTTTGAATGGGGCATGACTATTGATATTCAGGCACCTGACCTCGAGACTCGGTTAGCTATTTTACAGGTCAAGGCTGCCGATGCTGGCGTGGCCCTACCGAATGAAACAGCGGAATACCTAGCAGCTCGTCAGTCAGAAAACGTACGCGAATTAGAGGGAACTCTCAACCAGTTTTTAGCACAAGCGGAACTGCTTAACAGAGAGCCAAGCCTAGAGTTAGCTGAGCAGATTTTTGCTGACAGCCTACCCCCACGTCGTCGTCTGACCGCTAAAACAGTCGTGGAACAAGCAGCACGCTATTTCCAGATTGATTCGAAATTAATCCTCGGTAGTACTCGTAAAAAAGAAGTCGTGCTCCCCCGACAAGTAGCGATGTATCTACTGCGTTCAGAGCTCCATTTTAGCTTCCCTCAGGTCGCTGAAGCGCTTGGTCGTAAGGATCACACGACAGCCATGCATAGTGTTAGTAAGATTGAACGACAACTTGGTGAACAAGCCAGTTTGCGAGTACAAGTAAATGAACTTAAAGAGCTTTTATATGCCCGATAATCTTTCCACTATGCCTGTGGGTAAGCTGGTTATAAACCTGTGTGCTTTACGTGGACAGGAAAAATCGCCTGTGGGTAAGCTAGGGTTTTACACCGGTTCTACACAAAAAGATAGATTTTACCCACATACTTACACACAATCCTTTTTTAGTTATTTCAGTCGAGAAAACCATAAATTATACACACAATCCACAGGCCTTATTACTGTTACTTCTACTTATATTAATAAATTAATAATTAGGGATGTCCATAAAACTTTGGCATACTAGCACTAGATCGAGGAGGTCAGTTACATGAAAATTCAGGTTGTTCGAGATAAACTTCATAAAGCACTTCAGGCAGTTAGCCGAGTGGCAACTAATCGCGGTCCTCTTCCAATACTTGGTAACGTTTTAATTTCAGCTAGTGATAATCAAATAAGAATCTCCGCTACTAACCTTGAAATCGCTATGATTGTAACGATTCACGGTAAAATCGAGACAGCTGGTTCTTTAACTGTTCCAGCTCGATTACTTAGTGAATTTATCAGTAATCTTCCCGAGGGACCAGTCAGCCTGCATGGCGAAACAACTGCTCTTGAAATAGAGTCTGGCCATTATAGTTCGTCAATCCAAGGTATGGCACCAGACGAGTTTCCTTCCCTACCTGACGTTGAGGATTCATCACCGATCAGCTTAAAAGCTGGGGTGTTACGTGAGGCGTTATCGCAGGTTGTAATAGCAACCAGTAGCGATGAATCGCGGCCTGTCTTTACTGGTGTGCTTCTGAGAGCCACACGTGATTCACTTGTTTTAACTGCTACTGACAGTTACCGATTAGCGGAAAAAACCATCATGATTAAAACTAAAAAAGATGATGAAAAAGTTATTATTCCCGCCAAAGCAGTTCAGGAAATTATCAGGATTTTGGGTGATGATAATGAAGATGTTGAATTATTCCTCGATGATAGTCAGATAAAACTAAAAACACAGACTGTCTCGCTCGTAAGTAGATTAATAGACGGGCAGTTTCCGTCATACCAACAGTTAATACCTGAAAGCAGCGACACAAGTATCGAAGTTTCTAGTGAAGAGTTTGCTCGAATAACCAAGATTGCTAGTCTGTTCGCACGCGAAGCAGCCGGAAGCATTACGCTTCAAGCCGATGAAGAAAAACAGCAACTAGCAATACACTCTGTAGCAAGCCAAGTTGGTGAGAATAACTCGGTCGCTGAGGGTAAAATCGAAGGCGAAGGCAGTGTGTCACTCAATTCTCGCTACATTATCGACGCTCTGAACGTTATGGACGGCGAGACGAGCCTGTTCCGCTTCAGTGGAAAGCTCAGCCCGTGTGTGCTTACAAGTAAAGGCCAGGACGATTACGTACACGTGATTATGCCGTTGCGAAGCTAGAGATTTTACTATGAGGGTGAGCAAACTTCGGATGCAACAGTGGCGCTCATTTAATGACGAGTCCCGTGATTTTACATTGCCGATGACAGAGATTATCGGAGATAATGCCACTGGTAAAACCAATACACTTGAAGCTGTTTATTTTGCATTAACCGGTAAGAGTTTTCGTGCAAAAGACGGCGAGTTGATATCTTATGATAACGACTGGACTAGAGTTGAATTAACGTTTGAAACTGGAGAAACATTAGTTGCTACGATCGATTTTAGAACTGGTCGATTGTCGAAAGTAAGAAAAATAGACGATAAGTCTGTTGGGAGTGTAACCGTCTGGCCTGTCGTACTGTTTGAACCCAATTTTATTGGTGTCGTTAGTGGTAGTGCGGAACTACGACGATCTTGGTTGGATGAGGTTTTAACACAGCTGCACCCAGAGTACGCGGTAAGTTTAAAGATATATCAGAGGGCACTACGCCAAAGAAATGCACTTTTAAAACAGCCAAGCCTAAGTCCTGATCAAGTATTTGTCTGGAACATAAAGCTAGCAGAAACAGGTGCGATTTTGATTAAACATCGAGCAGAATTTCTATCAAAAGTTGCCGATAAGATCGAATATCACTATCAGCAAGTAGCGCAACAAAAAACCAAGATACAAACTAATTATCAACCAAAAATGTCTCGAATAGGAGTCTCAGCTAGCACTATGATTGCCGCGCTCGAGTCTGCCCTCCCAACCGATAGGCAGCGAGGTTACACCACGATAGGTCCGCACAGAGATGATATTGAGTTTTTACGAGACGGACACAGTCTACTAAAAACCGGATCGCGTGGAGAGCAACGGACACTAGCAATCGCACTCAAGCAAACAGAGCTTGAAATTTTGAAAGAATTACTAGACAGAGACCCAATTTTATTACTAGATGATGTTGCTAGCGAGCTCGATGCGACTCGTAGCCAACTCAATCTCCCTGCCGTTCAGACTATCCTGACAAAAACCAACTAGCCTTGCCTTGTTGTCGGCTATCTACCAAATTGAAGTAATCTCACTGGTAGGCGTAAAATCGATGATAAAGTCGGAGGGGTCATATCCAAGTTTATTGATTTTGTTTAAAAAACTTCTCTTTGACTGCTCAAATTCGCCACTATCGAATGTAATATTGCCACCTGTAGAGTCGTATGACTTTAGAGGAAGATTTGCTGAGATATAGTTTCTATTAATTGTTAACGACTTTGCGTTCAATTCATTGTTGTTTATTATGTCGAGCATGCCCTCCAGCCTTGCTGTGTTTTTAAATGGTTTTTTTACCAATTCAAATCCATATGGGTATGTCTTATCACCGTATTTTGCCGCACCACCAAAATACAAATCACCATTGAGCTCTTTTAGGTTTGCCGGTGTCACCGACTTTGATTCATAAATCAACACAGCCGTCTTCTCGCCTTCTTTTTGATGGTAGATACCGTTATTTGAAATATAGTAAATGCTTTCGTCGGCAGTAGTCATGTTTGATACGTTAGAAATTGTAGTTAAGAGGTTAAACTCGTTCTTGCCCATTTGATAAAGCTGCACAGAATCCTCTTTTTCTACGGCCAACCCTTTTTCTCCAAAAAGCTCAATGTTATATACATCACCAGAAATATCTAGAGTTTTTCCTATTTTTTTTCCGCCTAACATCACATTTATTTCGCCGAGCTGGGGCCTTAGGCCTGTATGCTCTCCGTTTTCACCTTCACCAGAGATGTCATGGTATGTGTTGGTTTTTGTTGAGTTATATACGGCAATAGTATCTTCTTTTGCTGAGTATATTGACGATCCCAGTGAAGCTATTCTTTTTGCGCCTGAGGTCTTTGAGAGAGAATAAACATCACCATTAAAAGATAGATATGCATGGGTCTTTGTAGAGTCTGTTTTTAGCCTTAACGATTCATTGCCTATAAATTTCGACTTTAGTTTGTCGCTGATGGGTACGACTTGAGCTGTGTTACTACGCGGGTTGAAGAAGTATAGTTTAGCCACAGGCTCCTCTTCTTGAGAAGGTTCATTGACAAGCATAAAAAAGCCATCTTCTGTGGCTACGGAATGTGATATATACAGGTATTTTTCACCAAAAATTCTAAAAGCTAAATCATCCTCAGCCAAACCAGTCTTTAAGTTGTGTTCGGTCAGCTTAGCACCCGTGAAACAGTCGTAGGAAAAAATTCGACTCCCAAAAGCAACAGGACAGCCCATACCGTTACTATATATTTTTTGACTTTGTGTTTGGTGTTTAATCTCTATGGTAACTAAGTTTTTGCGAAGCGGTTTGGTTTTTACCGAGGCCCTGCTTTTTGTATCTTTTGAAGTGGCCTCAACTGTTATTTTGCCGATAGGCACAAGTATTTTTTTTGTATTTTCAGTTTCTTTAATTGTTGACGTAGATGCATTCTCATAATTACTATCTTTATAAACTTTTAGTTTGATGGGTTCGTTGCTCCGAATATTTTTTGTATTTATTTCTAGGAGTGTGTACTGGGAAGCGAATAACGCGAGGACCAGTACAAAAAAGATTGCAAAAAACGCCCAGAACTTTTTGCTCTTAAGGGTTGTCTTTATATTACTAATTAGATTGGGGTTCACTGTCCTACCCCAGCTGGCGGTGCTTCGGTTGGAGTTGTTGTCCCGCCTCGTGGCGGTGCAGCCGGCGTAGCACCCTCAAAGCCAGTTGAACCGATCCCCTCATAGAGCGAATTGATAAGTGGAATAAGTGCATTGTCTCGCTTTCCAGTGCTACCCCCAGCCGATTTGTCTACCCCCCGATCGATGTGAAGATGGTTTGCCGTGTCTTTGGCGCATTTTCTTGAACCCACCTCTGAAACTTGAGTACCCGCCGGTATGGTCTGGCCAGCAGATACTTTTGGTTTCCAGGTGTGCCCGTACCAATATTGCCATCCGTCATCTGCTGGATTTTTTGAATTTATTTGCTTTAAAGCTATCGAAAAGCATCCTGCAGTGCTGTTGTAGTTGTCTTTCACGGATACTACTTCTGCTTCGTGAATCGCAAAGACAGGCAGACCCATGGTTTCATTGCCTTCTGCTTCACCCTTGCCAGTCGTTTTGATCCCCATATCAAACGCTGGGTCACAACAGGCTGCAGGCCCTTTGTGGTGACAACCTGATGCATTAGTACACGGCAGTGCAGACATCGCAGCATTACCGTAGTTCTCATGTGTTACTCCGCCGAGAGGAAAAGCATAGCCGTCAGTGTTAACTAGTCCTGCTGCCCCACCAGGTGTACCAGAACAGCTGTTGTCGTCGATGCCGCCAGTTGGTTCTGTGCCACCGCCAATTGCTGTGACAGCTGCCGCAGGATCAACTGCCCGTACTTTCATTACACCAGTTCCGTCATTAAATTCAAGCTGTTTAGCGACTTGCCACCAAAGATCGACCGCTCGTGGCTTTCCGTCTACATCACCACCACCACCACCAACATCACCCTTCTCAATAATCATTGTTTTATCGCCATATGTTATTTCAATCTTGGCACCATCCGGCAGTCCTCCTAGTGCTTTACCATTGCCTAGCTCTGCGAAGCTAGAAGTGTTGTGGAGTAGGTTTCCGCGGTTTCCCATTCCTTTGTCGTCAGTACTGGCATTGCTGCCAACCTTAGCGCCAATTGATTCAGCGGTAAACTCGCCAGCCGCTATGCGATTGAGCTGATCGTTGTTAGATATAGTCCAACCATCTTTTCCGAAGCTGCCTCCGTAGACGCTAACGCCAACCTCTATTCCTTCGAGCGGTATTGATCCAACACTAATATAAGTTGTAGGAGTTGTTGGGCCGGGCATTGGGCTCGGCGTAGGTTCGGGGGGTGGCGTGCTTCCTGCAGCCCCCGCACAAGAAAGTGCAGTCCCGATGTCCGCCATCGTGGTACTGGCGGTTGCCTGTTGGCCGCTTATTTTGGCGTCCTTCAGGACATTCTCTTTGTATTTTGCATCACAGCCGTCAGAAGGCGGACAATACGTGTCGAGAAACTCGCCAATAGTATTTTTACCAGCATAGGCACCGTCAGGGTTTACCAATCGATTAACGATGAAGTTCTGATAGTAGTAAATTCCCGCTTCAGCCGTTTTGAACCATACGTGGGTATTTCCTCCAGATTTACATTCACTCCTGCCGAGTTCATATGAGCCTGCTCCGAACTTTTCTTCAACCAACTTTAGGTATGTCTGATTTTCGTTGATATTGCCAGGATTATTGCATCGGTTTGGAACATTATCGGTACCCGAATCCCGGCCACCTTTCCAGCCCTCCCATTTCCACTGATTGTTGGCGAACGGCTCTAAGAAATCTTTTCCTTCTTGGCATAGGTTATCAAAGCTTACGAGTCCTTTGACGGCGCTCGTAGACGGAGCACCCTGTATGAGACAGCCGACGGGATCAGCATAGGTAATCCCTAAATCGAGAGCACGAATTTCCTGTTGAACGCGTTTATCTACTTGCGGCCCTAGGTCGCCTTCGGCGGCCGACACTCCTCTATATGGTGAAGAGAGTACAAGCAGGGACAAGAACACCACTTTTGTAAGGATAAATAGTTTATGGAAAATATGGGTATTATTCTGCATTATGAACCCGCATTCTCATCATAAACTTTTGTTTCCCAGTGCCAAGCCTCGTTACAATACTGAGTAATCCCAAACTTCTTTGCGTTGGCTTCCATCCACATCCAAACTTCGCTCGATGTATCGATACTTCGAACAAATCTTGTTTTATCACAATTCATACTTTTGTCATACTGTCCGCCTCTAGAGTCCCGAGGGCACGAATCAACCGAGCTACACATACCCCCAACGTCGATTGCATGACCGCCTTGGTGATTTGAGAAGCCAGGTCGTGCAACTCTTGAAGTGTCGCCACCTGCCTTGTCGAACAAAACAACCTGGTACTCTTTAGTGCGGAAAGAGCTATTGGCGGTCAGCGCAAAACCGTCTGCTTTAGCAGCATTAAACAGGTCGATCCATTGTTGTGAAGATGCTGCACTAACGGTAACTAAGCTGTTTCTACTCGCCACGTCCTCTGTGCCGGCAGAAGGAAAGCCAGGTATTTGGCAAGATACTCCTGGAACTGAATTGCCGTTCTCCCAGAACTCTTGCTGGCCTATGTCTGTTGTTCCTTCGGCGCACTTCCCGGAGTCTCCTCTGCTTGTTGCACCAGAACCAGAGTCACCACCACCGCTAGCCCCGCCTGAGAATTCACCAAGCTTTTTCCCTAGGTATTCATTGTTGCTAGCCTCGGCGGAGGTTTCCATTGACGATATATCAAGACGAAGGGTCCGGAATCTCCAGGCCATATCGTCTTGTCGTCGACACTCTTCTGACTCGTAATCCGCCGACGCCACAGAGTCGAAACACTTTTTACTGAACTCTTCAAATGCTTTAGTGTTTTCTGGGCTTCCATATATTGCTTGGGCATTTTCGTCGGCATCAGGAAATCGGTTCATATCGGCTTCAGTCCAACCATATTGATTGATACCTAATGCGTATTTTATGGATTTAGCTTTTTTAGCTGCTACCTCGCTACTCGAAGCATAGACGCTACCAGACTTTATAATACGTCCCGCATATTTCATGAAAGTGCTGTCTTTACGAAAAGCAAAACTAGGGTTAGCAGTTCTCATAGCGTACTGAACGCCAGTCTTTAAGCCACTCTGGACAGTAGATGGGCTGTTAATTGCCGCTAGTGAAGTCAGTGAACTGCTATGTTTTATCGAAAAATAGCGTTGATACCAAGGCATCATCGCTAAATCAATCCTATGAGCTTCGATAGCCTCCTGGTTGAAGCTGGTTGCTTTCTCTATGTCCATTTCCCCAGCACCGATTTGTCTTGCGGTTGCGTTGGTGCCTGCAAGTCGCCCAACCGTCCAACCGGTTGCAGATTCATTTGGTGACTCGGTTCCATCTGCGTTCACCCCAGCCAGTGAGTTCACGGCATATTTCTTTAGTACCTCACCAAGTATATGTACACCTAGAGCTCCACCACCTCCTTTGAGCACTGTACCACCAACCGACTTAACGACAGCTCCTAGCGAAAAGTCCTCGATTGCTTTTATGAATGCAGCCTTAAAGCCCTCCTTGAACGCCTGCGAGAACTGACCTCCAGGTATAAACATGAGGCCCAGCTCCAAGGCAGTTGCGCCAATCTGGAACTTAACATCCGTAGCGACCTTACACATGCCTTCTGGAATTATTCCGAGAATTGATTGAAGTTTGGCAAAAGCTGGAGGTGGATTGACTACAAACCCGTATAGACCTGCAGCGCTACTTGCGGCGACTGGGGAGCCTGTCCCTGCTAGCACAACAGACTGGACGAGCTCGCTCGACTGCATTTCTTCGCCGGGCTCTTTCGTTGAAGTAATATTATTATTGAGGGCATCGATTTCTTCACCACTTGGTCCGTCAGGGTCGGCCGCCGCTTGCTGAGCGCCAGAGGAGAAGGCATTATCTACTCTGGTCGCAGATTCCTCTTTTATGTCTCTGGAATCGTGAGTAATAATATTCAGATAGTTTCTTAGCGTACAAGCAGTCGCTAAATATTGAGCTATACTGACAGGGTTTCTAGCTATGAACGACGCCTTCGATTTTGCAGCATTTTTGAAAGCATCCTGTAGGTCGGCGATCGAAGATAGCCTAAAGTTTGGTTTTTTTAACTTAGGATCCTTAATAAGAGCATCGTCTAGGTCGTTTACCTCGTCTCCAAGGCTCCCAAGCTCGGTTCTACTACCATTGCTAACCTCAATTTCATCGGCATCAGCCTCAACTCTCGTGCCGTTCCCGTCATCTATCGTGCCATCTTCGTCGGCCGCAGTATTCTCTCCGCCGCTCGAAGATGCTTTGACGCTAGGGTCGGTATCGCCTTTGAGCACTCTCTTACGGATATTTCTTGTCAGTCTTTCAGAAGCCTTATCAAGGTCTTTCTCGGTCTTGCCCAGTGCTGTCTCGACTAACAAGAAACGAGATTGTCCACCGTCTCTTTTATAGGCTAATCTAGACGCGTATGATCGC
>CAZUNB010000018.1:0-19118 GCA_964622235.1 uncultured Candidatus Saccharibacteria bacterium
GCTGGATACTGCGTTACACCGTAGAGCTTGGCTAGTTCTGTGCCGTCACGACTGTCGATATCCATAGTCTCAAGGTCGCGCGAATTACTCGAATTGAAATCGTGCAACATCGTCTCAACCGTTCGGCCATGTTCACTTTTTGATCGATAAAGTACCACCACTCTCATCATCGTTCCTTAACTACAGCCCGTAGTTGTTCCACAAACTGTACAGACGTAGCAACTACCACTACGCATAGTCATACCACCACACTCATTGCAAAACGGTGCAGTTGAATCGTCAGCAGCTGGAGCTTTTGGTTGTGTGCTTGTTTCTGGTAGTTCTTCAATTTTTTGCTCGATCAAGGTTTCGGTTTTTGATGCTGGAGCTGTTTGGGCTGGAGCTGGCGCAACTTGTGTTGTGCTGGCGGTTGGAGTTATCTCGGTCAGGCTAGCTTGCTGAATTGGCATATCGTCAAGATTGGCGATGCCAACCTCAAGCTGATCGTCAAAGCTCAGGAAATCTTTCCCGATTCGTCGGAAGATATAGTCGACAAGCGAGCTAGTCGTACGAATTTCTTTGTCATCAGTTAAACCGCTTGGAGCGAAAGTCATGTTAGTAAACATCTTGACGTAGGCTTTAAGGGGCACACCGTACTGTAGACCATGGCTAACACTAATTGCTAGCGCATCCATGACGCCACGCATGGTTGAACCTTGCTTGGCAACCTGCATGAATAGTTCGGCTGGACTACCGTCTTCAAAATGGCCGACAGTGAAGAAACCTTTCATGCTGCCAACACGGAATTCATAAGTATTACTGCTGCGCATTTTGGGCAGTGTCCGGCGCATAACACCCTTGACGATGATATTATCATTACTCGCAATTACTGGAGCTGAAGTTGCTGGCTCGTCTTCGCCTTCCTTTTTATCTTTCTTAGCTTGAGACAATGGCTGTGCAACCTTTGAGTTATCGCGGTAAATAGCTACAGCCTTGAGACCAAGCTTCCATGAATCAAGATGGAGTTGTTCGACATCTTCAACACTAGCATCAGCAGGCATGTTAACGGTTTTACTGATTGCACCACTCAAGAATGGCTGAACCGCACCCATCATTCTGGCATGACCAAGGTAATGGATTGAGTTGTCACCCATTGAGCAGGCAAATACTTCTTCGTGCTCTTTTTTCAGATGTGGAGCTCCGAGAATTGTTTTTTCATCATCGATATATTTCACTATGTCGTTAACCTGGATTGGATTGTAGCCAAGCTGTTTAAGTGCACGTGGCACGGTTTTGTTAACGATAAACATCACGCCGCCACCAACCAATGTCTTCATTTTAACTAAACCGAGGTCAGGTTCAATTCCGGTTGTGTCGCAGTCCATCATCAGACCAATCGTACCGGTTGGAGCTAGGACTGAAGCTTGTGCATTACGAGCACCGTAGCGATCAGTTTGTTCAACCGCTTCATCCCAAGCAATAGCTGCTGCATCGAGTAACTCTTCAGAGACAAGGTTAGCATCAATTGCGCGCACAGCATCACGGTGCATCTTCAATACACTAATCATGTTTTCACGATCAGCATTGTAGCCAGCAAATGGACCAACTCGTTTAGCAATTCGTGCGCTAGTAGCGTAAGAATGACCAGTTAAAACTGCAGTGTAAGCAGCAGCCTGAGCACGCCCCTCATCGCTGTTGTATGGTAAACCTTGCGCCATCAAAAGTGCACCAAGATTGGCATAACCGATACCAAGCTGTCGGTACGCCTTGGCGGTCTTAGTAATACCTTCAGTTGGGTATTCACTGTAGCCAACCAAGATTTCTTGAGCGGTGAATATAACTTCAATGGTGTGTTTGTAGGCTTCGATATCGAAACTTCCATCATCTTTTAAGTACTTCAGCAAGTTAATACTAGCTAGATTACAGGCGCTATCATCGAGGTGCATGTATTCACTACACGGGTTGCTTCCGTTAATACGGCCAGCGCTTGGTGTTGTGTGCCACTTATTAATCGTGGTATCGAATTGCAAACCTGGGTCGGCGCACTCCCATGAGCTTTCGGCAATCTGGCGCCAGATATCACGAGCGCGTACAGTTTCAATTGTCTGGCCATCTTTGACACCATTCAAATCCCAATCAGTATCATCCTCAACCGCTTTCATGAAATCATCGGTGACTCGGACTGAATTATTGGCATTCTGGTATTGAATTGAGTGGATATCTTTGCCGTCGAGCGTCATATCAAAACCTGCTTCTTGTAAAGCGCGGGCTTTGCGCTCTTCGCGAGCTTTCGCCCAAATAAATTCTTCAATATCAGGATGGTCAACATTCAGGATAACCATCTTAGCGGCTCGGCGAGTCTTACCGCCAGACTTAATCGCGCCAGCTGAAGCATCGGCTCCACGCATAAAGCTCAATGGGCCAGAAGCATAACCAGCACTTTCGCCGAGCGACTCTTTGCTTGAGCGAATCGCACTAACATTAACACCAGAGCCTGAGCCACCTTTGAAAATCATACCTTCTTCGGTGTACCAATTTAGGATAGCTGGCATTGTGTCTTTAACAGAAAGGATAAAACATGCACTAGCTTGCTGGCTACGATCTTTGGCGCCAATATTAAACCAAACAGGACTATTGAAAGCCGCACGCTGAGTGACTAGAATATACTTCAATTCGTGGTTGAAAATCTCAGCTTCTTGTTCGCTCGCAAAGTAGCCTTCTTGTAAACCATGGGCGCTGATAGTGTCAGCAACACGATTAATCAGCTGCTTAAGCGAAACTTCGCGATCTGGCGTTCCAGGCGTACCACTAAAATATTTTTGTGCGATAATATTGAGCGCAATCTGCGACCAACTCTTTGGAATTTCGATATCATTTTGTTCAAATACAACGTGTTTGGTTGCTGGATTTTCAATTTTTGCAGTCCTCTTTTCCCATTCGATTTCATCGTATGGATGTACGGCTGCCTGCGTAAAGAACCTTCTAAATTGTAATGTTGCTGCTAAGTCTTGTGGTGACATAAAACCCCTCCTTAATTTTGCTTTCTAGAGCGCAAGAAATCGACCTGGTGGCCTTTTCATTCTCGCAACTCTTCCCTCTTTTTGTCTCTTTCGTAGTGTTTGTTTTTTTAACTACGCTACCAAGTATTGTATACCCGAAGCTATTGCTAGACAAGCTTTGCATTTGCCTGTTCTTTGCTAGGAATTTGAATCAATTTAACCGAAAATAATCGTTGTAAAAAGACACATCCTTGCTTAATTTTCAGGAGATACAGATCGCAATTTTCGTAACTCTTCTTGAAAGCTATCGATATCCTTAAAACTACGATAAACACTGGCAAAACGTACGTATGTTACTTCGTCGAGCTCACGCAAGTGCTTCATAGCAGCTTCGCCGATACTACGACTTTTAACTTCACCTTCACCGCTGGCATATAGCTCACGCTCGACTTCACTAACCAGCTCTTCAAGCTGTAAGCTAGTGACTGGGCGTTTTTCTGAAGCAATACTCAATCCCTGTAATAGCTTATTACGAGCAAACCGCTGTCGTACACCATCTTTCTTGACGACAATTAGTTGCGGCCGTTCTATCCTCTCATAGGTTGTGTAGCGATATGAACAATCAAGACACTGTCTACGGCGACGAATTGCCGAACCTGCGTCCAGGTCACGTGACTCGATTACCTTGCTATTATCATGATTACAGCTCGGACATTGCATATGTATCTCCTGATTAATGTGCTGTACCCATTGTACTACATATTGTACATGTGGTGTACCTATCTACGATTATAGCGCTATGGATGGCGGGGTCAACTGTATTTTGTTGTCATTTCGACTACATGAGAAGAAATTTATCTTATTTAAAATTGAACAATTTTTTTACAATCAGTTACTACTTCTTACGGCGACCGAACAAGCCTTTTTTTTGTTCGGGTTCATCCGCATTTTTTACAATTGAGCTTTTTGAACCACTTTTAAAATCATCATTATCTTTACGTTTCTTATCATTATTGTCGGTTTTAATTCCATCTTTTTCAGCCTCTTCTTCTTCCATCCGTTGCCGGCGAACAAAAGCAGGTACATCGAGGTCTTCGTCATCATCAGCTACTGACCAAACACTTTCCTCAAAAGAATTTTTCGAAGTAGAACTAGAATCCTTAACTTCATTGTTCCGCGAATTTTCCTCGGATAATTCCATTGAAGCTGCGGCAACCGCAATGTCTTCGTCGCTTACGTCATCGTCATCATTTGTGCTAGATGAGCTTGAACTATTATCATTATTTGATGAGAAGTAGCTAAGACCACTACCTGGTTTTTTGCGCCCTGCCCCGTAATATGAGCTATCAAAACCTGTGGCAATGACAGTGATAACAATCTCATCATCGAGAGTTTCATCGAGAGTAGCACCGAATATTATATTAGCTTCATCATCAGCAGCTTTAGTAATTGCTTCGGCTGCGTCATTGATCTCATGCATCGACATGTCGCTACCACCAGTAATATTGAATAAGACTCCACGCGCACCATCAACCGAAACTTCAAGCAGCGGCGATTCAATCGCCTGCTGGGCAGCATCAATTGCTCGGTTCTCACCTTCCGCGCGTCCGATGCCCATAAGGGCTGAGCCAGCATTCTTCATGACTGATTTTACATCGGCAAAATCGAGGTTAATGATACCGTGAATTGTGATCAAGTCAGATATCCCTTGTACACCTTGACGTAAAACGTCGTCAGCAACCTTGAAAGCTTCCATAATCGGTGTACGTCGATCAATCGTTTGCAACAATCGATCGTTTGGAATGGTAATCAATGTATCGACATTAGCTCGTAAATTTTCAATAGCAGCCTCAGAGTTCCGTCGTCGTCGTTCACCTTCAAAAGCAAATGGCCGAGTTGCGATCCCAACCACTAAAGCATCAAGCTCTTGAGCAATCCGTGCCACGACCGGACCAGCGCCTGAGCCAGTACCACCACCAGCACCAAAAGTAACGAAAACCATGTCTGAGCCTTCAAGAGCTTTTTTGAGATCTTCGGCTGACTCTTCAGCTGCCTGCTGACCTACTGCTGGATCTGCGCCTGCGCCTAGACCACGTGTGGTTTCTTTACCAATGTGAATCTTTTTGCCTGCCTTAGAGTAATGCAAAGCTTGCGAGTCAGTATTTACGGCTATGAAGTCGATACCAGAGAGATCGTTGTCGATCATTCTGTCAACTGCTGAGCCGCCACCGCCACCGACACCGACAACGCGGATTACTGCTGATGTTTGAATTTCTGGCTTTACTTCGGCCACAAGAACCCTCCTTTGTTGACCAATCTATGTGTTCAAAGTATACGGAAGATATTGTAAACACGCAATGCACTTTGTGTATTTTTTTGGTTGAGGTAATTTTTTATACAAGAGCTATAGTTTGACTACGGCTTGAACCGTCGGAATAGTGAGTTGAATATACCCTTGGCAGAGTTAACTGTTTGCGACAGTGCAATCCTTTGGCTTCCGGCGCCGCTGTCGGCTCGCATTGAATCAAGCATTAAACCAACGACAACTGAATATTGAGGATTATCAATTTGTTCAATGACACCACTAACGTGCTTTGGTGCGCCGACACGAGCAGGCAGCTTCAAAGCATCTTTAGCAAATGTGTCGATGTGTCTCATTAGCGCACCACCACCAGTTAAGACTACGCCCCCTGGTAGCTGACCGGCTTTATGAATTCGCTGTAACTCTCTGTTAACTAGTCGAAATAATTCCTCAAGTCTCGCCTGTACAATATCATCAATATCGCGCTGTGAGATCTTAACCTCTTCCTTGTCGCTCTGAATAATTGCAATCGTTTTACCCTTTTCTGGATTAGTAACTGCCGAACCGTAATCGAGCTTGATATCCTCAGCAACCTGCAAATCGGTCCTGAGTCCAATGGCCAAATCATTGGTGACGTGGCCACTACCAATAGCAATATTAGCAGTATGCAGAATTTCGCCTTCCTCATAGACAGCGATACCTGTCGTTGATGCACCAATATCAATGACTGCTGAGCCATTTTCACGTTGTTTACGACTCAAAACTGCTTCACTAGCAGCAATAGGTGAAACAATTAAGCTTTCGACGGCGACTCCAACCTGTTCAAGTACCGCCCTAATATTCTTGATTACTGGAGTGGCGGAAGTGACAATGTGAGCATCGACCTCTAAGCGAATGCCCCTCATTCCTAATGGATCCTTAATGTCATCCTGACCATCAAGTCGGTATTTGCGTGGAAAAATTTGAACAATTTCTCTATTAGCTGGCATCTGGATAACCATAGCAGCATCCTCAACTCGATCTAGATAGTCATGAGTAATCTCGCGGTCACTACCACCTAGGGCGATGACTCCTTTGGAATTAATACTCTTAATATAAGAGCCTCCAACAGCAACAGTCGCATGATCTACGCGCCGTCCTGACATCCGTTCAGCTTCGTCGATTGCTTGGTTCGTAGCTTTTGCAACTGCATCAGCATCGACAATACTGCCTCTACGCATGCCTTGGTTCTCAGCACTGCCAAGGCCTATAATACTTGGCTCTTTTTCCTCTCCGTCGTTAATGACGCCAATCACACACAACACATGAGTTGTGCCGATATCAATTCCGATGTGTAGTCTGTCGTTATTCATATTTCCCTACAGTATAGCGCTTATGAATTTAGTCGGTCAAAATTTCCGCACCATTTTCAGTAATTAACACCGTATGCTCGAAATGAGCGCTCAATGATTTATCAGCAGTTTTCACTGTCCAGCCATCTTTTTTGCTGATGATAACGTTGTCGGTGCCGAGCGTGACCATAGGCTCGATTGCAATTGTCATACCTTTGAGCAAGCGCGGACCAGTGCCTTTACTGCCATAGTTTGGGATATTCGGCTCTTCATGAACCAAGTGACCGACACCGTGACCAACTAAATCGCGGACTATGCCATAACCGCCCGGCTTAAGACTAGCTTCAACCGCCGCACCAATATCACCAGTACGAATATTGGCTTTGACCGCATCGATACCAGCATAGAGTGCTCGCTCAGTGTCAAGCAGTAACCGTTTTACTTTTTCAGGGACTTCCGCCCTAGCTTCATCGATAATGAAACTAATAGCTGAGTCGGTAATCATACCTTCATATGTCACACAGAAATCGAGACTCAGAATATCACTTGTTTTTAAAATCTTTTTTTTATTCGGCACACCGTGAACAATTTCTTCATTAACACTCGTGCAAATTGCGCCACTAAAACCGTGATAGCCAAGCACCGACGGTTTTCCTCCTAGCTTTTTGAGCTCCTCGCGCGCAAACATATCGATGTCACGCGTGCTCATACCGTCAGTCGCAATCGTTTTAAGGCTATTCAATATAGAAGCTAGAATCTGCCCACTCTGCCGCATATTGACAATTTCTTGGTCGGTTTTAACTCTGGTGAACATTACTGAGTTTGAACACTACTCATAATCACAGCCATTACCCGTTCGTGAACTTCCTCAACAGTCCCATCACCATCAACTTCATGCAATAGACTGTGTTGTTTGTAGTAGTCTATGACTGGTTTTACCTGCTCTTCGTACGCTTGGTTGCGAGCAGCAATAGCTTCAGCTGAATCATCACTCCTACCGCGTAGTTCCATGCGCTTAATAGCTTCATTATTTGACAGATGAATATGGATAACTGCGCGAATGCTCCGATCAGTCGGTTCGATTAGCTCATCAAGCCACTCGGCCTGAGATACTCGTCGAGGAAAACCGTCAAGTATAACTTCTTGTTCCTGACTAGTACTTTCGATCTCACTCGCTAACAATCCTCGGATTTGATCATCGGAAACTAACTCACCACTAGCTAAGATTTTCTTGATTTCTGGGTCGGTTGATTTGCGTAGTAGCTCGCCAGTCGAGATCCAAACACTTGGAATCTTTTCAGTTAACAAATTACCCTGAACGCTTTTCCCAGAACCAACTGGACCCATAAGAATAATCATTTCGAAGCTGCTCCAAGTTGCTTTTTAACCTCAGAGGCAACAGCAACACCTTCAGCACGTCCAGAGGTCACTGCTTTCACGGCTGGCATGACTTTACTCATATCTTTGATTGAACTGGCTTTAGATTCTTTGATTTTTGAACTAACAATTTCCGAAATTTCAGCAGCAGATAACTGTTCAGGTAGGAGCTGCATCAAAATTTCACGCTCTTGCTCCTCTTTAGCAGCTCGATCTTCATGACCTGCCTTTTTGTATTGCTCGATCGCTTCGCCACGTTTCTTAACTTCACGCTGAACAATTACAATCTGCTGCTCGTCGTCCAACTCTTTTCCGACTCGTATTCGCTCATAATCAAGCGCTGATTGTAGTCCGCGCAAAGTATCGATCATAATTCTATCTTGTGACTGCATAGCCTGCCGCAGCAAGATTGGCAACGCCTCCGCCGTCACTTATTTAATTCCAAGACGCATTTTACGGAGCTTTTCAGCCTTTCGCTCTTTGCGGATAATTGCCTTTTCTCTTCGATAACGACGACCAAGTGGTTTCTCAAAATACTGAGCATTTCGAGCTGTATTCATAATACCTGCCTGTTGAACACGCTTATTAAAACGACGAATCAGGTTCTCGAGTGACTCTTTAGAATCTTTTCTATTTACTTGTATCACGTATGCGTTACTCCTTGTATCACCAATGCTTAAACTTTTATTGCTGATTAGTGTTATATTTTACTGGATGTTTAACAGATACGCAAGCTTTTATTAGTTTATACGATTTTTAGTTTTCTGAGTTTTAAGGACAATTGACTGCAATTCTTTGAAAATAATGAAGCTTTTGTTAGCTCGATACACCTTAGTATTGCTCTGTTTCTCGCTGACTAAAAAGCCAATTTTCTCAAGACGTGCGAGTTCTCGCTGAATATTACCGGCATCTTCTTTGATTAATTTCGCGAGGCCGCGAACATGAGTATGAAAATCTGGATATTTCGCATATACGACAACAATTTTTCGCCGAACTCGGGAGGTAATAAAAACATCTAGCATCTAACGTAATCCTTTACTTTATATTGTGCCAATCACAACACTATACTATATTCGCGTGTAATAAGTTTGTCAATCTTCGATCCACTTATCAACCACTCGACTTAGCATATCAGTTAGTTCTGCTGGTTCTGGAACTTCGTTATCTTCGTAGTAGTGTTCAATTGGAAAAGTCGCATCAACTACCGTTTCAATGTGAATTTCATCTGCCGCGATATGCAGATAATCGACCACATCGATTGATGCAATTGGCAATGCAGCGATCAACTTCTCGGTTCTAATAGACTTTATAAATGCTAGCGCCGCATCGAACTGAATAATATTCTGAGCACCATCAGATATTAAGATGATGTTATGTCCCCTGATTGCATCAGGGTCTAGTTCGCCGGACACCGAGACGAGACGGTGAATCTGTCGTAATTTTTCTAATTTCTCCTGTTCAATATAGGAGTTATAATCTTGATGTAGACTATTGATCTGACTGTCGCTCAGCAGACTGTTATAAGCAAAAACCCCTGTCTGGTTAATCGAACCGATGATATCTTTCTCATCTCCTGGCATGTGAATTTCTTTGCTTTGCAGCCATGATGCGGTGCAGTGGAGTTGCTTGGCAATTTCGGCAGCAATGATTACGCCGCCCGGACTAATGGCAATAACAGCGGTGTTCTCAAAGCGATATTCGCTGAGTTCTTCGGCTAATTTTTGACCAACTTGTTGGCGGGACTGATAGTACATACCGAAACATTATAGCAATCTACGTTACAATAGTGATATGAATTACTGGGAAGTTGCTGTCTTGCACACCAAAACGCGTGGAGCTAGTTTCTTAACCTATCAAACAGATGATGAAACTAACAAAAAACTAGAGGTTGGCTCGATTGTAGCAATTGGATATGGTTCACTTACAAAGCACGGTGTTTGTATCAAGCAAGTTAACAAGCCAAGCTTTCCAACTAAAAATATCCTTAATATTGAGGAAATAAGAATTCCAGCCCCGTTAGTTAAGACCGCAATCTGGACTAGAGATTATTATCGCCTGGAGCTTTCTAATATTTTTTCAACAATACTTCCCCGCTATATTTTTGGGCCAAGACCAAAAGCTTTTACTCCTGGAACCAATCAAAAACCACAAATTTTACCAAGCCTTACGGTTGATCAAGAAAAAGTCCTGAAACAACTCAAAGGCGTTAAGAGTGGCAGCAACCTTTTAATAGGTGAAACAGGCTCTGGGAAAACTCGTGTCTATTTTGAGCTACTACAAAAGTGCTTGGATGATAATAAATCAGCTTTACTATTGGTGCCTCAAATAGCTATTAGCAGACAGCTAGAACGACTAGCTAGTGAGCAGTTTGGTGATGCAGTCGTAACGATCAACTCACAGATGACAGACAGCAAGCGTCGTGCCGCTTGGCATCATATTAGCCAATCCGGAAACAGCCCCATCATCGTGATTGGCCCGCGCTCTGCTCTATTTAGTCCGATTGAGAACCTAGGACTAATAATCATCGATGAAGCTCACGATGGTAGCTTCAAACAGGATTCTCAGCCACATTATGATGCAGTACACGTAGCAGCGACGCTAGCTAAAAACAGCCAAGCTCCACTAATTCTTGGTACCGCGACTCCAAACGTCAGCGATCTTTACGTTTTCCAACAAAAACGGCCTGACAATATTTTTTCGATGCCAAGTGCGGTGTTTGCCAATCCGCCAATGATTGAGCTAATCAACCAAAGTCAGCGTGAAAACTTTTCCACAAACCAAATCTTTTCCAAACAGGCTATCAGCTCGATTAGGACTGCGCTCGAACGGGATGAAAAAAGTATCGTACTACTCAACCGTCGAGGCACCGCCAGCAATACACTTTGTAGCAATTGCGGCTGGATTGCATGTTGCGACAACTGTGACTTGCCAATGACACTACATGATGACATCTATAAAATGATTTGCCATAACTGCGATGTTAGATCTTTCGTCCCATCACAATGTCAAGATTGCAATAATTCAGATATCATTCACAGAGGTGTCGGCACAAAAAAGATTGTTGGTGAATTAGAGAAACTATTTCCAGCCACAACTATTGGGCGTTATGATCAAGACCGCGATAAAAATGAGCAAAAGGATTACCGGGAATCTATTTTGGTAGGCACGCAAATCTTAGCCCAAGGACTCGACATTGCTACAGTTAGCAGCGTGGTTGTGGTTTCGGCCGACACCATGCTCTACATCCCCGACTACACATCCGTTGAGAAAACATTTCACCTACTCAAACAAGTCAGTGGACGAGCCGGGCGGACCGGTGGTCGCCGATCGATTATTATTCAATCAAATTATACCAAGCACCCTGCCCTACAAGCGGTAGTCAAAAATGATGTTGAGGGTTTCTTCGACTATGAGCTCGAGCAACGAAAAAAAACTAATTTCCCACCCTTTCAGCATCTCTTAAAAATCGCGATTAGACGAAAGTCACGCGCTCGCGCCAAGCGAGCTTCAGAAAAATTAGCTTGTGATTTAGTAAGATACTCCAGCAATATGATTGGCCCAGCCGCCGGATTCTATGAGCGCAAGGGTGATTGGTTTGAGTGGCACATCATCATTCGCTCGCCACAACGCCGACAGCTTCAGGCCATTATCGACACGCTCCCTAGCAACTGCCACTACGTGCTGGACCCGAGTTCCCTCCTCTAGTAAATCTGTTATAATACTCAACTAATGAACAGAAAAGATATTATAGTATTGCCGCACAAAAGTCTGCGAGTTAAATCTGCCAAGATTAATCATATAGACCAAAAGACAATAGATTTTGTCGAGAAAATGCGTGATGTGGCCCTCGATTGGGAAGATCACCGAGACCATGAATACAGTGTTGGGCTGGCGGCAGTACAGGTTAATATTATGCAGAAGATTGTTCTGCTCCGAGACAATCTTAAGAACCGAGAAGACAAATCCTTCACAGCTTACCTCAATCCAAAGATTATCAAATACGATGGCCAAGCTGAACTAGTTCGCGAAGGCTGTCTGTCGGTTCAGGACATTTACGTTATGGTTCCTCGTTACCCGAAGGTCAAGATCCAAGCCATGGATATTGACGGGAAAATAAAACGCTTTACTCTTCGTGACTTTAAAGCTCAGGTTTTTCAGCACGAGGTCGACCATATAAACGGCGTGACAATCGTCGACCGAGCAGGCAGTGATGGCGAGTACTATCACATGGAAGACAGTGGTGATCTAGTTCTTCTGACCGACGAGGAACGGGCTGACTTTGTCCATGACTACAAAATCCCAGACGAAGCTCAGGTCGTATGAGCATTCGACAAAATACCGAAATAGCGCTTGAACAACAGAAGAAAAGCTTAGTATTCTTTGGCACTGGATCGGTTTCACTGCAAGTCCTACTAGACCTTTCAAGTGAATACCAGATTGAAGCTGTAGTTCACAAGAGCACTCAAATTCGAGGCAAAAAAACCACTACTGAAGTTGAGGATTGGGCTCAAAAAAACTGTGTTTCAAGCTATGGCGTAAGTACCAAAAATGGATTAATCGAACTATTTGATCAAACCGGTTTTACCAGTCAATTTGCCGTTTTGGTTGACTTCGGCGTACTTGTTCCGACTGAGGTAATTGACTATTTTCCACAAGGTATTCTTAATGCTCACTTCTCTCTGCTGCCTGCCTGGCGTGGTGCCGACCCGATAACTTTCTCCCTTCTGGCCGGAGACGTAGAAATCGGTACATCCATTATGAAGCTCGACGCTGGACTAGATACTGGTGACATCATTTCGCAGCGTTCATTTAACGCTAGCAAAAGCGACGGCCAACAGATCAGAACCGAATTACTTACTACGCATGCTAGCACGCAGCTGCTGCAGGTTTTACCGAAATACCTGAATAGTGAGCTAGAACCGACCCCTCAAAACAAGCAGGGCCAAGCTAGCTATACTCGCCGACTTCTCAAGTCAGATGGCTTACTCAACTTTAACAAAACTGCCGTGCAACTCGCACGTGAAATTAATGCTTATCTGACCTGGCCGAGAAGTAATTGTGAAATAAACAACAATACAGTTGTTATAACAGAAGCGTTCGTATCGGAAAAACAATCTTTTTCAGAAAAGCCTGGAGCTTATAAAATAATCGATAAAAGACTATTCATGAGCTGTGGGAAGCAAACGGTACTCGAGATAAAACAGCTTCAACCAGCTAACAAAAAACCGATGCAAGCATCGGCTTTTATAAACGGCTATTTAAAGAAATAGCTTTATGCTGCCGTGGTTGGGTCGTCAGCAATTTCTTGAATTTTACTAGCGTCGCGTTTGATTTCATTCTTCAGCTTCTCAAACTCTTCAGAAACAACCTGCTTATAAGTCGGGAAGTTGGTTTCTAGCCACTTATAGGCAGCGTACTCAGCTGTGATTGCCTGTTCGGACACACCGGCTTCGATTGCGGCTGTTTTTTGCGCCTGAAAATTAGTATCTTCATCCCATTTTGGGTCAAGGTTATCGAGATATGCCTTAGCAAACTCGATATCACCATCAACGAAACGCTCAAATTCATCGAGTTGCTCGTCGCTCATGTTTTCAGCCAATTTCATACCGACACGCAGTTCAAGTGTTTCGGTAATCTGGTCAATTAATTTCTTGCGCTCGTCTGCCGGTAGCGAGCCAAGTCCAAGTTGCGCGAGCATGTTGTCATCAATTTTTTGCATCATAATATTTCTCCTTAAACTAAATTACCTATAGTGTACGCGCTCGTTCTTCTCTTGTAAAAACATTCAGCCTATCATCAACTTCGAGCATAATTTTGTTCTTTGTCGCGAGGCTCAACCCACACATTTGGCCTTCAACAACTTCTTTGACTTCGTTTTGTTCACGTTGAACTTTTTCAATCTCAACTTCTCCAAGAACTGTTTTGCCGCGTTCGATACGAGCGAAAGTGTTAGGCATAACCTTACCTTTAGTGACTTCCCCTCCACAAATAATGGCATTTTTCGTTGTACGAAATACACCTTTTACTTGCAAGCGTCCTATATCCGTTTCAATTGTCTCCGGTGGTAACATTTTAGTTAAAATAGCCTTGAGATCATCAAGTAGTTCGTAAATAACTGTGTAAATTTTTATCGTTACCTTGTTGCGAGCAGCAAGTTTCTTTACTTCAACTGGCACCTTAATGTTAAAGCCATAAATAAGTGCATTGCTTGATGCTGCCCGATTAACATCACTCTCTGTTAAGTCGCCAACGCCAGTTTCGATAATCTGGGCTTCCACTTCGTCATTACCAATCTCACGAATCGCTTGCGCTAGCGAGCCAAGTGAACCTTGGACATCCGCCTTAATAATAATTGGAAGCTCGCTCATATCTTTGGCAGCGAGCATTGAATCAAACCTGTTTTCAGCCGTGAGTGATTTTGATTTCGAGGTAACGGCGACCAATTGCTCTTGTCTATTGGTCCGGGCAATCTTACGAGCTTCTTTTTCAGAAGCAACTACCTGAAAAACATCACCGAATCGCGGCAGATCTTTAAAGCCGATTATAGAAGCAGGCGTTGATGCTGTGGCAATTTTTAACTCTATGCCATTAGTGCTCTCGATTTTACGAACCTTGGCGTTAGCTGCTCCAGCAACTATGATATTGCCTACCTCAAGCTTGCCGTGTTCAACCAGCACAGTCGCTACGGGGCCTTTACCATGAATCATTCGAGCTTCGATAACAATGCCTTCTGCTGGACCTTCAGTGTCGCCACGAAGCTCCTGAATATCAGTCTGCAGGAAGACTAGATCAAGCAGTTCGTTAATGTTCTTCTCTGTCTTAGCTGAAACCTCAACTAGCACAGTGTCACCACCGTATTCTTCTGGTACTATCCCATTGTCCGTTAGCTCTTTTTTAACACGATTAAGATCGATATCTGGCTTATCGGTTTTATTGATAGCAACTATCATCGGCACACCAGCGCGCTTGGCAAAATTAATTGCTTCGATAGTTTGTGGTTTCACACCATCATCCGCGGCCACGACAAGCAAGGCAACGTCAGTCAACTGTGCTCCGTGTTGCCTCAGCGCTGCGAAAGCTTCGTGGCCTGGTGTATCTAAAAATGTTATTAAGCGATCTTTATGCTTAATCTGGTAAGCAGAAATATGCTGGGTAATTCCGCCAGCTTCCGCATCAGCAGTGTCGGTATTACGGATTGCATCAAGCAAACTGGTTTTACCATGGTCTACGTGACCCATGACGGCCACAATCGGAGGGCGAACATCAGCGCTTTCGCTCTGTGCACGTTCAGCACGAACTTCTTTTTGACTCTTCTTTGGAGTTACCTCAACATCAAACTCACTAGCGATAATCTCGGCAGTATCATAATCAATCACTTCATTAAGCGTGGCCATAATACCATTCTCGATTAACTTAGTAATAACCTCACCTGCTTGTCGGTTAATTTTAGCTGCAAAATCAGAAACAGTTACCGCCTCACCGAGCTCGATTGTTTTATTTTCTTCACTCATAGGTGTGCTTCTTTCTATTTATTATGCAATGCTTACTAAATTTATTTATTGGTTAACCTGTTTAAAGCTAAGAGAAATTTTGCGAGCCTCAGTGTCAATACTTATAATCTTGAATTTCTTGGTCTCGTGAAGCTTGAAGATTTCTTCTGGATCTGCACCGTCGCTCTCACCAAGCTCCGACACGTGGACCAAAGCTTCGACTGCAGGACTAATCTGCACGAAGGCACCAAATGGGGTGATGCGTGTGACTGTACCATCGACAATGTCGCCAGCTTTGTACTTATCAACTTCTTCAACCCATGGGTCGTTTTGCAGTTGTTTCAGACTTAGGCTAAGGCGGTCTTTATCAATCGCAATAACCTTAGCTTCAACGGCATCACCAATTTTAACGTAATCACTTGGGTTGTTGACACGATCCCATGAAATCTCTGAGATGTGGATCAATCCTTCGATACCATTGACGTTAATGAAGGCGCCGAAGTCGACGATACCTGTGACGGTTCCCTTCACCACATTACCAACTTCAAGCTTCTTCAGCTCTTCTTGCATATCTTCGCGAACAGCCGCCTTCTCACTGAAAATAAGTTTGTTCTCCTTACGGTCAACGTCAAGCACACGTACACGTAACTTCAGTTTTAGCAAACTGTTTAGTCGCTGTAGAATCTCATCTTTATCTGCACCGCTAACTCGTGGATAGTGCTCAGATGAAAGCTGACTAACCGGCAAGAATCCTCTAATCCCTTCAAGTTCGATCAATAAACCACCACGATTTGCGTCATAAGCTTTGACGTCGATAATTTCTCCAGAATCTCGAAGAGCGACCAATTCGTCCCATCCGCGCGCTTTAGCTGCCTTTCGTAAGCTGAGAAGGCTATAACCACCTTCAATCTCAGGATCAAGAACACTAGCATTCACTTCTTGACCGATTTCTAAGTCTTGATTGCTAAAGCCAATTTCGCGTCGAATAACCCGACCAATACCTCTAGCGCCGAGATCAACCCAGACCTCGTGCTTCTTGACGGCCATTACTGAGCCTTCAACTACTTCGCCAATCTGTAAAGCAGCGAAGCTTTCTTCTTCTAATAAATCTTGCATTGTTACATCTTTAGATGACATGCGTCTCCTTCTAATAGTGACCGAAAGTAACTCCTCTAAACTTTCATCCAGATGGTAGCCTTTATAAGGTGGCCAAAATTCTTCTCAGTGTAACAAATTTCACTGGGGTACACAAGAGAGGATTTGAGGATTTGAGGATTTTACAATTTTTCTAACAACAAGCTGGTGTATAAACTATCACGTTAGACGTAGCGTATTAAAAATTCACTGTAAAGTTCCCTTTCGCATGCAGACTAAGGCGCTTAGAAAATGTCATTTACACGCACATAGCGAGAATAAGCACCACTGTTTGGAGCAATTATAAGTTTGCATGGGCTAATTTACGGCGAGACTTAGCATAAGCAAAGGCTGTGATTGCTATCATTGAGGTTCCGACTACAGCCGATATACTTTCGGCTGGACCCGTACTCGGAATAGCACTTACAGCATTAGTCGAAGCAATTTCTTTGCTATTTGTTTGTGTGCTGTTTGAGCTATTAGCTGATTCATTTTTAGTATTGCTCTTATCGGTTGAAGATACGCTTGATGTATCAGGCTTCGCAGCTTTAGAGCTATCAGCATTAGAATTGTCTTGGCCCGGTGATTTGCCATCACCGGCTTCATCGGTTACTTGACTCAATGGATCGTCACTTTTACCTTTACTAGCTTCGGTTGATTCTTCAGCTGGTTCATCGGCCTTAGTGTCAGCCGCATCATTTTTGTCTTTTTCATCACCTGATTTATTCTTGTCGGAATCCATTGCCATCTCTTCCGTAACTACCTGGCTGTCGCCCTTATCATTGTTCGCAAATCGTTCGCGGACGAAGCGAATAGTCAAAATTACCAATACAACAATAATAATTAAACCAATAATTGCCATCAGAAATCTTCCAAAATAACCTAAATAACTCCGTCGTGACTGTGCCATATTTTTTCTCCTCAATACTACTAACGTTAATATACTATATATGTGACGGAAATGCAATAGTTTTTATGACTTTTTTATCATGTATGATGAGAACATCAAATGAGGGTAGTTATGTTCAATCAAGTTGTCACGTCATTTCCAAACATTGATTTCAAGTCTTCGAGCATATTTGCATGGCGTCCGAGTTTGCTAGCGATTGAATATGACGAAGAAAAAATTGGCACTAGCCGTGGACTTCTTCTGCTCCTCCACGAAATCGGTCATCACCTATCTGGCCATGACAAAACAGGCTCAGACCGAGAGCTACTCAAGCAAGAGGTTCAAGCATGGGCTGAGGCTAAGCTGCTCGCAGCAAAATTTGGTCTGCCATTCGATGAGGAAGTGCGTGAGGACTGTCTTGAGACCTACCGCGATTGGCTTTACCATCGCAGCTTATGTCCGACCTGTGATCACCAAGGTCTTGAGATGGAAAGATTATACCATTGTATAAACTGCAACGAAAAGTGGCAAACCCCGACTTCTCTTCACTGCCAAATACGTCGAATAAAAAAATAACCGACAATTTCTTGTCGGTTATTTCGCAAGGGCAAAGCTATTAACTACTACGCAGTTTTTTTAGCTTTACCGCGCCGGCTAATCCGACCACCAGCTGCGCCAGCTTTTCGAGCGAGCTCACGGTTTGCATAGAAACCACCAGTTCGACCCTTCTTACCGCCCTTAGCACCGATTTTCGCATAAAAATCAGAGCCATAGCGTTCTTGATTGGTTTTAGCAGCGGCTTCGCCGCCTTTTTTTGTTCCAGCCATTGTATGACCTCCACATTAAATAATAGTTACTCGCACCTTCCAAAGAATTAGAAATAAAAAAAGGCCCACCAAACGGTGGACCCTCCAAGATTTCAATACTATGAAACTACAGTTAACTTTAGCAGTATGTACCGCTAATGTCAAGTATATTAATTAAAATCATAGCCGCTATCGAAAAATACAAATAAATATTCGAAACAATGACAAAACACTTAGTAGATAAATCTACTAAGTGTTAAAACTTATGACAAACTAATCCGCTTTTGAACTCTATGTTGGCGACGTCCTACTTTCCCCAAAAGAGTATCATCGGCGCAAAAGAGCTTAACTTCCGTGTTCGGAATGGGAACGGGTGTGACCTCTTTGCTATTACCACCAACATACAATCCAAAAACAAAATCTTATCTTACTAAACAGTGTAATTAAGTACACAAATCACTATTCACGCCATACATGTAAACATGTAGCATAAAAAGCCAATGGATCATTAGTACGCTTCGGCTGAACATATTGCTATGCTTACACCTTGCGCCTATCAACCAGATCATCTATCTGGGATCTCATAGAGAAAACTAATCTTGAGGCTGGCTTCGTGCTTTAGATGCTTTCAGCGCTTATCCATTCCGTATGTAGCTACTCAGCAATGCCGCAGACGCGACAACTGATACACCAGAGATACGTTCATTCCGGTCCTCTCGTACTAGGAACAAATCCTCTCAATTTTCTATTCGTCCGCATCGGATATAAACCGAACTGTCTCACGACGTTCTGAACCCAGCTCGCGTACCAC
>CAZUNB010000019.1:0-6635 GCA_964622235.1 uncultured Candidatus Saccharibacteria bacterium
TTACGATCGAAGTCGTCGGCTTTCGGAACATCGAACGGAAAATGATATTCTGCATCCGGGAATTGGTCTTGTGCTTGATTATACGCCCAACGTAACTCTTCAACCTCACCTACACACTCTAGAGGCTTTGCGATATCATCTACGCCAAGTAAGCCTTTATACGTATCTAGTAATTCTGGTTTTTGGAATAGATTACCACCTAGCATATGTTCTAATTGTTCTGGTTTGAGGAATGGAGCAAATAGTAAAAATGCATTGGCACATTTCGGGCATTCGCCGCACCATCGGAGTTTTTTATTATCAACTCCCTGCTTGTAGTTAGCGACATTGCACGAAGAGAACTTTTGGCCATATTCCACGAAAGCGTGATTGACGAATAACTCGGCAATCTTCACTTCATGAAACGGTCGCAATGGCGAACCGTATTCTATGCCTGCTGAAACATAATTAGAAATATAATGCTGCATCAACTGTTCAGCTGGAAGTGTCTTTGACCACTGATGTTGGACTGCAATATTACCAATATACCCGCTCGGTTCAACACCCTCGTTGCCAATCGCCAACAAAACACGATTTAAATTACTAGCTACCATTTGCAAGAGCGCATGAGAACTAACTATGTATGTCACTGGAACGTGGCCATTCAAACCACCGAGTTTAATGGCTTGCTTAAGATTTACAATATCCAATGTTCTTTTAGAGTGGACTATGGGTTTATCAAAACTGTCTAGGACTTTTGGATGTGTATTCGTTGTAGATTCATACCAGGGCTGAAATTCCTGTTGACAGTCTTTTAATAATGTAGCTAGCAATAAAGAATCTTTACCGCCGCTTTGAAGTACAAGGTTTCCAGCACCCTGATATTTAATTGTCGAGTCGTTTATTAATCCACCAAATTCAAACGAGATTCTTCCTTCAGGATTTAGTTGGTTCTCGAACCAAAACTGACTCATTCCATCAGTAAAAACTGTCGTTAAAAATTCAGATTGCCATTTATCAGGAATAGCTTTACTAAATTCAAAATTACTCGTTGGGAAAGCTTTGTAATAAGACGTTGCCGTTACGTAAAATGCTAAAATCAGAGCCTTTTGGAAAATGGGATTTGTTAGAAGCTCTTCTGGGTTTTCAGTTTCTATAGAAACTGTCTCGCGAAAGCTAAGCGCAGGATTCGTATGTTTGTAGTTGAACCACGCTAGCTTCGCATTTGGATCGAAGCCATAGTCATCGAAAATGAAGGTATTATCCTGATTAAAGGCATTCATAATTCTGCTACCAGTCGCTTAAATTCATTTCCTCGGTCAGTGAAATCAGAAAACATATCAGTACTGGGACTACCAGGACTAAATAACACCACATCGCCAGCTTCTGCTAGTTCTTTAGCTAACTTAAAAATGTCGTCAAATGAATCAGTTTTAGCTATGTAAGCTTCAACATTTAATCGATTAAGCGAACTGCCCCATTTCTTAGCATTTGCGCCGTACGTGATTACCGTCTTTAGCTGTGGCATAGCAGACAATTGTGCGGATACTTCTTTGTAATCCTGACTACGTTCAGCACCACCAAGCAGTAGAACAACTGGAGATTTTAGGCTCGAAACTGCTGCAATGGTCGCACTCGGGTTTGATGAATAGCTATCATTAACATATGATATTCCATTTTTATTCGGCAATAACTCCATCCGATGTTCGAGTGGACTAAAATGTTCAAGAGTCGTTTCGATGATACTTTTGTCTTGGATTATTGGCCAGACAACTGAAAGAGCGGCACAAATATTCTCAGCATTATGATCACCAAGAAGCTGAACTTTATTCCGTTCAATAATCTTTTTCTGTCGGTAATATATTGCCGTAGTATTGTAGTGACTGGTTTTTGGCTGGTTGTATGATTCAACACATCCGGCATTGGAATCTATTGTGAGTTGCTTGCTGACTTCACTTTGAGCATTAAAAACTAACCGATCATCCAAAGTTTGAAACTTAGTAACCCTTGCTTTTGCTTGATGATAGTCCTCTAGTGAGTGATGAATATCGAGGTGATCTTGGCTGATCATTCCGATAACTGCAGTTTGCGGACTCATGGTCACGTCCCAGAGCTGAAAACTGCTCATTTCATAGACAACAATTTTTTTATTTGCATCTGAGCTATTAATTTCATCAAGCACATTCAGTGCTGGTTGACCTATATTTCCCACCAACCAAACCTGATATCCATCTGCTCGTAATATTGCAGTTATAAGGCTACAGATAGTACCTTTTCCTTTAGTGGCCGTTACACCAATAATAGGAACTTTACATTCTTCTAAGAAAAATTGCGTTTGGCTGGTTGTCCTATCTGCCGGCAGAAGATTGGGGTCAACGGATGGCGAACGCCACGCTAGATCAAAAGAATCAATTTCTTCTAGCCAATCATCACCTATATGGCTATCTAGTTCTCGATTATTAACAGATTTTCTATCTAGAATTACCGGCTTGATACCGTGTTGCAGTAGATATTGTGCTGTAGATTTACCCTCAACTCCATAACCAACTACGGCGTGCCTCTGGTGTTCGTGTAACGTCATAAAACTAGTATAGCAAAGCTAAAGGGGTCAATAGTTTCAAGTTTCAGTATGCCTTGGGTTGGTAAATTCGAGTCTTAATATTTTCCTTACTATGACAAATTACAATCTTTTAAGTGTTGGATTCAAAGGGTAAATATTGCTGTTTATATTAAGTTAATGGTTAGATTGATTTATGAAAATTTAAGAAACATTATTTGTTGTTTCGAGAATGCCTATCTGAACTATTCATCGGTGTAGTGATACCCTTTGCACGCTTTAAAGCCACCTCACGCATATCATTGTAACGGTCGAACTCATCGACGATCTCCCTGCCTAAAATCTCTTCAACCACATCCTCCATGGTAATAACACCGACCATTTCCTTGAATTCATTAACCACAATGTACATATGATTTTTAGTTTTCATAAACGCGTTCAAGACATGATCGAGTTTTTCGAGTTCATTCACAAAATAAACGTCGCCCTCAGCTGCTTCGCCAGCACGGATTTTGTCACGAACATTATGCATATCACGCCAGAATAAGATGCCAACGACATGATCAAAATCTACAGAGTAAACCGGAAAACGACTGTGGCCACTATCGTGTAGTTCATTTAATAACTCAGGACTAAGGACTGCACCTTCTTCAACTGCAACGACGACACTACGCGGGGTCATAACTTCTTCGATAGTACGATCACCAAAACTTAAAGCATTTTCAACAATAGTTAGCTCGTCAGCTTCAACGTCACTCTCATCACTATGACTATGCTCTTCAACAATTTTTACTAGCTCGTCTTTACTGTAAACAGCTGGTAGCTCATCGCCGAGTGCTCGATTAAGGATTCTACTCAACGGATAGCTAATCGGCCAAAATAGTGTCATCAATAAACCAACAAATGGAGCAGCAGTAGCTCCAAAGCGGAGTGCGCTACGACTGATTATCGCTTGTGGTAGAATCTCTGCAAAAATCGTTATCAGAATTGTAGAAACAGTTACTGCTAATATTCCATTCAAGACATTACCGAGATAAACTGATAAGACTGCATTTGCAAGCGTGTTAGTAATAATTAAAGTGGTTAATAGTTGATTGCCTTTGGTCCGGAGTGGATAAACAATTGCAGCACGTTCGTCACCGAGCTCCATTTTTCTTCTCAATTCTGATAACGACAACGAGAAATAACCAAGAGTTAAACCTGAGAATAGCGAAGCAATCGCCAATAGAAATAGGCTGACAATTACATCGGTCATGATAGAAGACGCCTAATTAGGTTACTTGCTTTCATTGGTTTTGGGAGTTTGTGACTCACCTTTCTCTTTTAGCGCTTTGTCTAGTTTTTCCTTCAGGATATCGTAGCTATTGATTTGACCTTCTACCTTTTTACCGTCTATAAATATTGTCGGAGTTGATTCAGCTTTGACTCGATCAGCGCTACGTTGATCAGACTTGATACGTTTGCTGACAGTATCACTCGTAACATCCTTCTTAAATTTAGCAACATCGAGACCAATTTCTTTAGCATATTTCTCGAATACCTCGGTTGGCTTGTCTACGGTCGACCATTCTTGCTGGTTCTCATACAGCTTATCGTGCATCTCATTAAATTTATCCTGTAAACTTGCGGACTCAGCTGCTCGATGAGCCGCCAGCGCGTTGGGATGAAGACTAGTTAATGGTAGGCTGCGGAAAACGAATGCAACATCCTCAGGCTTGTAGTTTTGTTCCGCTTGTTTCTGTAATGAATAATATCCTCCACAAGCTGGACACTGGAAATCCCCATATTCTACCAAAATCACTTTGGCATCTTTATTGCCGATAACGTGATCTTCTTCATAGACTTCATCAACAGTTTTGGCAGTTTTATCGGTTTCTGCGATTGAATCTGACTTATCAGGCTGGTTGAGATAAGCAAAGCCAATGACGACAGCTGCAACCACAATTACCAAACCGATGTAAAATTTCTTACCTTCCATAAACTTTTGTCTGTTCTCCCTCGCGTAGAATATTTGTACATACATCATAGCAAGCCTAACGTCGTATTGTCACGACTTATTGATGAATATACACTATCCCCTCTTTACTATCACTAGTAAAAAAGAACTAGTTCTTCACGGTAAACTTGAATCTTAACAGATCTAGCACGTACTATACGAACCTGAATAGGCACAGGCGACTCCTTCATATTACTTCCTCACTTTTTTATTATTTTTGTTTTGGTGATTTTTCTCACCCGACTGTTCATTTTTTGAACAAGTGGAAATAACTTTAGCAAATCAAAAAGCTGCTCGTCAAGCATGAGCGACTAAAAAAATGTGTTAAAGAAGCTTAAAACCAACGCTGTTTCCTAAAAAATACCAGTAGTAGAACTGAAATTCCAGCAATCATAAACATTACAATTGGAAATGCTAAAGGATGATGATCAAAAGGCAGAGCAACATTCATTCCATAAACACCACTGACTATCGTTGGCACAGTCATAATCACAGTTAATACTGTTAGTTGGCGAATTACTCGATTTAGATTATTTCCCATAATCGTCGAATAAGCTTCGCGGATACTAACAATAGTTTTAAGATTGGTTCGACAAGCTTCAATACTTTGTTCGTTATTCAAGAGTAAATCTTCCAATAAATCTTCATCATCTTCGAAGAGTTTAAGGTGTTTACCGCTTAAAAGTCGGCGCAGAATTAGGTTAGTCGGCGAAAGGGCCGTCAAGAAATCATCAAGTTCATCCTCTATTGTTACAAAATTGATAAAGTCACGATTGCCTATCTCTTCAACTCGTAAACGGCTTCTAGTAGCTTTAATCTGACGACTAACAGTATTGATCTGAGAATCATAATCGCTAACAATCACATTAATAATCTGTAGCAATAGCTTAGTTCGTTGAGTTGTGTTGGCCTCGATGGTTCCATTAATAAATTTATTGAGTTGTGGCAATTTGCGTTGACTAACTGTGATAAATTTACCTTCACCAACAATGATTAACAACGGTACAGTAGAAACTTGTAGTGATGGATCTCGATAAATAAATCTTGTAAAAATGTAGTTAATCTCACCCTCAATCTCAAACCGCGGTACCTCATCTTCATCGAGTGCGTCCTCTAGGTGTCCTTGGTCGAGTTCAAAATTTTTAACTAATTCAGCTAGCTCTTCCTCGCTGGGTTCCTCTACATAAACCCACGCACCTTTCTTATATTCATCGAGCTCACGCAAACTAGGATTTTTTATATTTTTATGCAGGTAACGAATCATTCAAATAGCATAACAGAGCAAGAATGACACTACCAACTTAAAAAATAATGTGGGCTGTCGTTATGAATTCTCTCTTGCAAAATCGACGGCATTAGCAAATAGTTGTGTCCACGGACTCTGGCGCTTCCAGTTTTTTGGCCGCCACGAAAGCTGTTGGCTTAGGTATCCACGTTCAGGATGCGGCATCATAATCGTTGCCCTTCCATCTACAGTGGTAAATCCCGTAGCACCACCAGGCGAACCATTTGGATTATATGGGAATGCTTCAGTAGCCTGAGATGAGCTATCGACGTATCGCATAGTCACTAAGTCGTCATCAACGGGAGCATCGATAAAGTTAGCTCGACCTTCTCCATGAGCAACAGGTATAGGCAATACAAAACCTTCCATATTTGAGAGGATAATGCTTGGTGACTTCTGAATCTTCACGGTTGAGAGCCGTGCCTCATACCGTGTCGAAGTATTTTGCAGGAAATGCGGCCAACTTTCGCTACCTGGGATTAAAACTTGAAGTTGCGACAACATTTGACAACCATTACAGACACCGAGACTGAGTGTATTCTCTCGTTTAAAGTAATTTTGAAACATTTCTTTTGTTTTCTGGTGGTATAAGATTGATTTAGCCCAACCACCACCTGCTCCAAGTACATCGCCATAGCTGAAACCACCGCAAGCAGCAATTATCGAAATATCATCAAGATTTCGATTTCCTGAGAACAGATCTTGCATAGTAACATCGATTGGCCGTGCACCAACCTCCATGAAGGCTGCAGCCATTTCGACGTGTCCATTAACACCCTGTTCCCGCAATATAGCAACTTTTGGTCGGATTGATTTAT
>CAZUNB010000019.1:6645-18851 GCA_964622235.1 uncultured Candidatus Saccharibacteria bacterium
AAGAATGTATATGCAGAATATTTTGAATTATCGACATTACTATGCACGATTGGCTGCTCAAGATCAGCTATCGTTTTAGCTTCTTGTGCAGCTGTCTTTGGATTATCACGAAGCAACGACATTGTATTCGTAGTGCTCTGCCAATAACTCAGTAATTGGTCGAGACTCCATGTATAGTCACCAAATGATATCTCTTTTTTAGGACTGGTTGTTCCAAGTTTTCGAACATAACCTGGGAGTTTTTCTACCATCTCACTATATTTTGAACTAACCTGGATAACTACTCCAGGAGTCTCATTAAACATCGTTACAATGCTCGCAGGCAGATCAATGCTAAGACCGATTCTAGAAGCAAATGCCATCTCTGCCAGCGCAACAAACAAACCACCATCGCTAATATCATGATAGGCCAAAATAGCATTTTGGGTTCGAAGTTCACGCAGTTGTTCAAAAAAAGTATTCACTAATTCTGGTGACTCAACATCTGGAACTTGATCAGTCATTATCCCAAAAACCTGTTCTAGGCTGCTTGCTCCAAGGCTTTTGTCGGGAGTGTCAAACCTTATTTCATATAGAATAGATCCTGTGTCTTCGACAAGTTCAGGCGTTAATGTTTTGCTCGTATCTACCACGTTAGCAAAACCCGATACTACCAGACTAAGCGGTGATACCACTGATTTTTGGCTACTCTGTTTCCAATTTGTTTCCATCGACGTACTGTCCTTGCCAACCGGAATTGCCAACCCAAGTTTCGGACAAAAGTCTTTAGCTGCTGATCTAACTGCTTCATATAAATCAGCTTTCTCGGGTTCGAATGCACTGGCTGCCATCCAGTTGGCAGATAGTTTTATTTCACTCAGTGAACCAATATCGGCGGCCATAATATTCGTAAGCATTTCTGTGATTACGAGGCGTACACTTTTGGACGGATCAACCAAAGCAACTTGCGGACGCTCTCCTATTGCCATAGCTTGACCTATTTTAGAATGAAAATCGGCGGCAGTTACAGCGACGTCACTGACAGGAACCTGCCACGGACCAACGAGCTGGTCACGAGTTGTTAATCCTCCAACGCTACGATCACCAATGTGGATTAAAAATGCTTTACTAGCAACAGCAGGAAGTTGTAATACTCGTTTTACTGCTTCGTTAATATCGATTGATTTATGATCAAACGTATCAAATTTCTTTGCATGTTTATTAGCAACTATTTCTAGTGGCTCGATAGCCCCAAACATCTCTTTGTTTCCTAAATCAACAGAATTTTCGTTGAACAAACTATCATGTAATAGAATACGCTTTTGCTCAGTTACCTCACCGAGTGTAGATACAGGGCAACGCTCGCGATTGCATAACTCAATAAATAAATCGAGGTCTTCTGGGAGAACCGCAAGAACGTATCGCTCCTGTGCTTCATTACTCCAAAGCTCCATAGGGCTCAAGCTACTTTCATCTGTAGGTAGACTGCGAAGTTCAAGATTGCCACCACGACCTGCATCAGCTACTAGTTCTGGTAAAGCATTACTCCAGCCGCCGGCACCAACATCATGAATACTTAAAATAGGGTTGTTATCACGACTAAAACAAGCAGTAATCACTTCTTGTGCTCTACGCTGCATCTCAGGATTTTGACGTTGGACGCTAGCGAAATCAAGACTCTCATCATTTGAACCGCTAGAAGTACTACTGGCAGCACCACCACCAAGACCAATCCGCATGGCCGGTCCGCCGATTGTAATTATTTTTGAACCAACAGGCAAGGGCTTCTTTTCTACGTCCTTGTCTCTGACAACGCCGATACCACCACCAAGCATAATTGGCTTGTGGTAGCCGCGGACTACGCCATCAATTTCTTGTTCAAAGGTTCGGAAATAACCGGCTACGCTAGGACGGCCAAATTCATTATTAAAGGCAGCTGCACCGAGAGGACCATCAAGCATGATTTGCAGCGGTGTCTGGATTTGAGGTGGGCGGCCATAATCTCGACCTTCCCAAGGTTGTACCGCATTGGGTATACGGAGGTTACTAACATTAAAACCGACGAATCCAGCTTTAGGTATCGAGCCTCGACCAACCGCACCTTCATCACGAATCTCACCGCCGGCACCTGTTCCACTTCCAGAAAATGGCGAGATACCTGTAGGGTGGTTGTGAGTTTCTGCTTTAATCACATTGTGAGCCAGCTCATTTTTATCTTGATACTCACCATCTGGGTTGCGCAGCAAACGCTTCACTTTTGGACCCGAAAAAACTGCGCCGTTGTCGTGATATGCGCTCAATATTCCCTCAGGACTTTTCTTTGTGGTGTGGCGAATCATATCAAATAGAGATTCTCGTTTACGAATGCCTTCAATAGTCCAGTTTGCATTAAATATTTTATGACGTGCATGCTCAGAATTTGCTTGAGCGAACATCATCAACTCCGCATCACTTGGGTTACGCTTTAAACCCGTGAAAAGTTCGAGTAGATAATCAATCTCATGTTCGCTTAATGCCAAACCGAGCTTCTGGTTGATTTCTTCCAGCGGGGGACGGCCACCACTCAAAACATCTATCAAGACTAAAGGTTTTGGAGCTTCTTCGTTGAATAATTTTTGAGCCTCTGAAACATCAGATAACAACTGTTCGGTCATTGGATCAAACAGAGTTTGATAATGCTCATGACCGAGAGCAGAGTTCTTTACAAAATATTGAATACCACGCTCAATGCGTTTAATAGAGTTCAGACCAACATTGTGAAAAATATCGGTTGCTTTGCTGCTCCATGGACTAATTGTTCCAATCCGAGGAATGACAAAAACTGATCGAGTATCTGTAGCATCTGGATTAAAGAATTCATCACCATAATTAAGTAGATCTCGAGCAACTCTTTCATGCGATCGAGGCAAAGGTTTTTCAAGTGATAAAAAATGTACAAATCTAGCTGTAACGACTGTGTCGTTTCGTCCTACTGGAGCATTACCGCCATACATAACCTGCATATAACTCTAGTATACTCGAAAATCTAGCATGTCGAAATATGAATTAAGATACTAACAGAATGTCGACCATTTTATCGTGTGGCTCAACCGGAATTTCTTCGGACAAACATTCTTTAAAACACACACCTATCGTCTTTGCAGTTGGTTGTAATGAAAGTAAGCGATCATAAAAACCACCACCGAAACCCAGTCGCTGGTTTGTATTTTTGCTGCCAGCTATCATTGGCACAATGATAAGATCAAATATATCATTATCACCTAAAGCAAATTCTTGTGGCATAGTGTCGAGAGTTTTTATTTTTCTACCAGTTAGTTTTTCTGGAGAACTCGTATAAACCTGACAACCACTAGACTGTAGTTGTTCGATATAATTTCGTAAGTCAGGTTCATTATCATTTTTAAGCGGTAAAAAACAATGGATCTTACGTACAGTTTTGCGATCAAGTGCAAGCAGTTGTTCAACTAGTTTTTGACTCTTTTGAGTAGCAATTTCTTTGTCCATAGCACGGCGAATACCGAGGAACTTTCTGCGAAGTTTCGCTTTCTCAATAGTGATTGTTTCAGACATACAGCCTCTTTTGCTTAATATAGTCCATCACTGACGAGGGCAATGAACTAATTTTTTCATGATTCTTTAGTTGTTGTCGAATATGACTACTTTTGGCTGGATGAGACAAGATAATATCAGCTACATGGTTCTTAACCGAGCGAGAAAAGGTAATAATTTTCGTTTTCTCATTAATTACTTGGTAGTCCGACCATTCACTCATTCGAGTGGCAACATCAGCACCGAGTAAAAAGTAGAACTCCGAAGCTTTTTCTCTATCCATTAACTCTTCAAGCGTTGATAAATCATGCGTAGCTTGTGAGACTTCAACTACTTCATCTGATTCACAAACTCCTAATTTAGCCATAGTTACCCTATCAATATAGCTCGCTACAGCAGCTTTACGACGAGGTTTTGACTCAACTACGAACCAGACCTGTTCAAGGCAAAGCTGGTTGCGAGCAGCACGGGCAAGTGCTAAATGCCCATCATGAAGAGGGTCGAATGTACCGCTGAGTATTCCAATTTTGTGTGCCATCTATAGCCAACTCTACATTAAGACAGGTATTATGACCATATGAACTACAGTAAAGTTGGTAGTCTTAAACATAATCCGAAAATTCGTACACGGGATGGTGGCTTAAGCGTAAAACTAGATAACAAAATTTTTTGGTTATTTGGTGATACGATTCTGGTCAACCAATCAGAGACTAAGCTAGCCGAACTTTCTTGCACTGCTGGATGGAGCGATCCTGAACAACCGTTTGAAATTAAAGATTTAGACAATGGGCTAAAGCAATTTATTCCAATCTCAGGTGCAGAACTAAAAATTTCAGCGGAAGCTTGGCAAAATTCTGGCTCTCGGCTAGCTATTTGGCCCATGAGTTTGGTTGCACACGGTGACAAAGCAGTAGGACTGTTTCGGAAACTTTGGATTGATGAAGGTTTTTTAAATTATCGCTACGTTTCAACAATACTAGCATCTTTTGATGGCAAGAATCTGCTGATTGACAACGACACATTATTCTTAGGGTCAGAAACAGGTCTGTTCGGTGATGCTGCAATAATCGATGATAATCATCTCTACCTTTTCGGATGTCGGCAAAACGGAGTTTTACTGACGCGCTGCAAAATTAACCATACTAATTTCCAGTTTTGGGATGGCGCACAGTGGCGGGCTAACACTCTAAATAGCAAACCAGTTTTTGCTGGACCAAGTTCAGATTTTTCGGTTATAAAATGGCAGAATAACTTTCTTGCCACTTATAGCGTACCAATGACAAATTCAATCCAATTGCTCATAACTGATGGTTTGACTAGCCCGTGGAAAAAACTTGGTTTGATCAAACTAGACAAGCCACTTTTCGGTAATTGTTATGCTGCTCAAGCACACCCCGAACAATCAGAAGAAAATCATCTCCGGATAAGTTACTACCGTCCAGAAAAAATCTTGGACGGTAGTCTTGAAATAATTGAAATTACAATCTAGCTATTTGATGTCTTCGAGACGCCACTCAACCTTTTCGCCAAATTTAGTTTCATAGTTCGACGCACCTTTGTCGGCTTGTTTGCCATCAACATAAAATGCCCAGAAATTCTGACCATCTTCAGCTTCAACCCCATTGATTTCGGTAACAAATTCACCAAGATCACCGCTATTCTTAGTCTTTACACTAGTGACAGCCTTCAGCGTAACCAGCGCAACTTCACCATCTACACCATTGTAGCTTACAGTTTTTCCATCCTTGCTAATGCTAACGTCGTCAGCTTGCTTTTGATTCTGTTCTTGTTGAGTTTTTAACGGTTCCTCTACCCCTTTTGTGTCTATGTCCTGCATGCCCAGGTAGCCAAAGCCAACAACACCGAGAGCTGCGACACCGACAAGTACAAGTACGAATGGCGATGATTCTTGCTTCTGTGCTTTCTTAGTTGTTGTTTTTACTACTGGCTTCTTAGCCGTGGCTGTCTTTTTGACAGCTGTTTTCTTAGCTACTGGTTTCTTAGTTAATTTTTTTTTACTCTTTTGAGCCATGTATTCTCCACTCTTATTATAATGCTTAAGCTCAGTATGCCTTATTTTATGCAATGATTGCAAGCGTTTACTATCAATCGTCGTCGACTTATGTGCTACTTGATTCAACGAACTGCTCTTTTGCAATGGTAATGTATTGTTTCTCCGACTAATTAATAAAAATTTCTTCAAGGACTACTTTATCACTTGCGGAAAATGATTATGGATAATATTTGTTACTATTTTCAGCAGAAATAAATTTTACGCTTATTTGTCTATATGCATCAGTGATATAATGGTTGCTGTGAACACTGGCTTTCCAAAAAAAATTACCACTGAAACTCCAACCTTTAATAAGGAATTACAAATTCCTAGCGGTAAGCCTGACGGTGTGTTAGTCATGATTGCACCAGCTGGATGGCACTGGCGGTGGTATATACCTTTCATACAAGATGAATCGTTAAAAAACTGGGTTTTTGTACTCTACGCCGGACGCAACCTACGTTACTATGTTTTAAGCGGTAAAATTCGAGAAGGAATTCATGTTGCAGAGGACATCCGCGATGATGCCGTTGCTACGATTCGAGATTATCAAGAACGTGGAATTCGTACGGCAATTTTTGGTGTTAGTTTCGGAGCGACAACCGCTCTTGAAATTGCTAAAAAATCTCAAGCTGATCGCTCTGTGTTAGTGGCTCCGCCTGGTGATCTTTTAAAGTCACTGCGTGATTTTAATTACTCAGTCTTGGCTCGTGATCTCAGCCCAGAAAAACTTGATGAGGATATAAAGTGGGTCGAGAAACGGATGGACAGCATGCAACATATTGATGGACTGCCTGATAGAAGTGTCCTACTCTATACTAGTGCTAATGACACAATTCTTCCCTACGGAGCCGAGCTAGAGGCTGCGCTAAGAGCCGAAAATAAACTAACGAATCACTTCCGCTATCGCCGTCATCGTCACCTAGCAACTGCACTACGAACCCTTCTACAGTCAAAACAATGGCTCGCTCATATCATGGGTGGAACCGCTGAAGAACCAGCCGACGAATGATTAAAATTCCATCAGAATACATCTCAGAAAATGAGCTCAGGAGCACGGTTTCTCAGTTAGCTGTGAGGGTAGCAAAAGGTATAGATGACTCCTGGGTTGTCTTAGTCTTACTTCGAGGTAGTTTTATTTTTGCCGCAGATTTTGTCCGTGAGCTTTCCAGGCATTCAGTCCACCCATCAATAGATTTTATGAACATTCAAAGCTACCACCATGGTACAGAAAGCAGTGGCACAACCATAACTGCCGAACCGACTAATTCTATACAAGGTAAATCCGTTTTGTTACTTGATGATATTTTTGACACTGGCTATACACTTTCGGCAGCTGCTGAGTTCTGTCAGCGGCAAGGAGCATCCGATGTTAAAAGCTTAGTTTTGTTCGAAAAACCAGCTCGCCGAGTAGCAGAATTTTCAGTTGATTATGTAGGCCGAACGATTGAAGATATATTTATCGTCGGATACGGCCTCGACCATGCTAACCAATACCGATCACTACCCTATATCGGTGTAATTAATAGTTAGGGATAGAGAAAGATTCGTCTAAAAAAATAGTAGTACTTCTAGTGAGCAGATCGTATGTACGGCTCTGGTAGTAGCTCATTGATATTAACCAACTTTGGCCCTCCGCTGCTTGGGATGATGACTTCAATTGAAGGATAATTATCCATCAAAACCTGCCGACACCGTCCACAGGGAGCTATGACACCGCGAGAATTATCGCCAACTGCCACAATCATCTTCGGATCATGCTTCCCTTCTGAAGCCAGCCGCGCAAGCAGAGCAACTTCAGCGCAAGGACCGCCAGTAAAATGATAGAAATTTAAAGAACTAGTGATTGAGCCGTCTTGATTGAAGGCTGAGGCCGCCACCGTACTAATCTCACCATCACCATAATCATTCACCATAGCAGTTGTCTGGTCTATCAGTTTTTGAATAATTTCATCTGTTAACATTATATAATTTTATCATATATTGACTACTAGTAAGTTATAAACTACGGTCTCTAATATAATATGGGAATTAACTATCAGGAGCTTTGCACTGTTTCAAGAAACTTTTCATGGAAATAGGTTTCACCGGTTAGCTCAGGATGAAAGGTAGTCGCAATGTATTTTTTATATCGCACTGCCACGGGTTGCTGTTTATAATAGGCCAGAACTTCAACGTTGTCGAAAATTTTCGAAATAATTGGTGCGCGGATAAAACGAGCCGATATTTTTCGTCCATCTTTATCGGCCATCGTCAGAACATCATCAAAACTATCAGTTTGACGACCGTAACCGTTGCGTGTAATCGTCATCGGAATCTTACCAAATGATTCTTGCGAAGGGTTTTTAACTGTTTTAGCTAACAGTATCGCACCAGCACAGGTACCAAACACTGGTAACGTACTAACCTGTAATTTCTCCAAAAAGCCGTCAACTCGTAGCATTCGAAGCATTGCCCCGCTCTCGCCACCTGGTATAACTAAACCTTCGATCTCACCAAGTTGTTCATGATTTTTAACTAAAACAACTTTGCAGCCAAGGTACTCTAAGATGTTTTTATGCTGTCCGAAAGCCCCTTGAAGCGCAAGCAGCCCTACGACTGGATTTTTACCAACCACGCTCGGCGTATCGTTGATCTTCGCCTAATTCCTCGATATTGATTCCAACCATAGGCTCACCAAGGTCTCTTGAGATTTCGGCTAATTTCTTTGCATCATCAAAGTGCGCAACAGACTGAACGATAGCTTCGGCACGCTTTTTTGGGTCACCACTTTTGAAGATGCCACTGCCAACAAAGACTGATTCTGCACCAAGTTGCATCATAAGCGAAGCGTCAGCCGGCGTGGCAATTCCGCCAGCCGCAAAGTTAGGAACTGGTAATTTACCATCACGAGCCACCATCCGTACAAGTTCATATGGAGCAGCGATATCTCGAGCGAAACTCATCAGCTCTTCGCTTGGCATATTTTGTAATTGTTTAATCGATTGCTGTAGACTTCGCATATGACGAACTGCTTCAACAACATTTCCTGTTCCTGCCTCGCCTTTGGTACGTATTAAAGCTGCACCCTCGCCAATACGCCGAAGAGCTTCGCCGATTGAGCGAGCACCACAGACAAATGGAGTATTAAAAGCGTGTTTATCAACATGAAACTCATCATCAGCCGGTGTTAGAACCTCTGATTCATCGATGAAATCAACACCGAGTGATTGCAGGATCTGAGCTTCTGCAATATGACCAATACGGACTTTTGCCATAACGGGAATTGAAACTGTATTCATAATTTCTATGATCATACTTGGGTCGCTCATCCGTGCCACGCCACCATCTTTTCTGATATCAGCCGGCACTCGCTCAAGCGCCATAACAGCCACTGCGCCAGCCTCTTCAGCAATCTTTGCTTGCTCGGCATTAACAACATCCATGATGACACCGTGCTTAAGCATGTCTGCCAAGCCTATCTTCAGCGGAATCGAATTTTTTACTTTTTCACTCATAATCAAACTATTATACCAATAAAATATGATTCACACCACCTCTGTCTCCTCAATAACGGCTTGCAATCTGATAACAATTTGTAGTCTAATAGAAGTATGCGAGAAGGTGAAAAATTTATGAAAAACCCTGAATTGCCGGATCTTAATGCCAGTGAACTGGATAAAAATGCTGCGATTGAGAAGGCTAAGAAAATGCTTGATGCTGCTCGCTTTGCCATTTGGCTATCAAAACTACGAGAAAAAGAAATGCGAAAAGTTGAAAAAGATCAAACGACTAACGAGAGCGAAAAAGAGCGCGAACGACGAATTAACGCTGGTGATCAGCGACGCAGCAAAGCTTAACTCGATAGATTAGTTAGCGTACAGTTTGCTTCCAGAGAGAAGAAAAACATACGATTTTGGCGCAATTCATACTGAAAAATTCTCTCCGTCAATCTTGTTTCAATTATTAAAATTAAGGTTTAGGATTTGGGTTAACTGGTGGTTTTGTAACTGGTGGTGTCGGCACAACAATTTCATTATCCTTCGGTGGTTCGATGATAGGATTCTCTTCTTTTACAGGTTCTTCTTTTGTGACTTCCGGCTCAGGTTTTGGTTCTACTTTTGGCTCTTCTTTTGGCGCCACGTTACAGTTGCCAGTTGGTACTTTACTTGAGAGAAAGTAATCGGATATAACATTGCTGCCTGCCACCGAAGCTCTGAGTTCAGTACCAAAACAGACCAACACCTTTTCAACTCCGGAGGGTTGATTAAATTGTTGCTTCGGTTGACCACTCAAAAATGACTGAATCGTCTTTTTCCAGATTGGGCCAGCGCCACTAGAGCCAGCAATATTGTTCATAGATTCATTGTCATTATTGCCAACCCAGACTCCGACTGCGAGTTGCGGCGTATACCCAATCGCCCAACTATCCTTCCTATTCTCAGTTGTTCCAGTTTTAACGGCAGCAACTCGATCGATATTCATTGATTTTCCAAATAGTTCTGACCGAGCTTGGTTGTCTGACAAAATTGAACTGACCAAAAATGCACCTTGTGGACTAATACCTTCACTAGTATTTGACTTGTATTGGTATTCCAATTGGTCATATTTATTAGTTATCGATTCGATCGTCGTTGTTTCGTTGCGAGTGCCTTGGTTTGCAAATGTTGCATAGGCATTAGTCATCTCAAGTAATGGAACTTCTGCTGTTCCAAGCGCAAGAGATAAGCCGTAGTTTTGATCTTCACGAAGTGTTGTAATGCCCAAATCTCTCGCACCAGCGATTGATTTATTGACTCCGTATTTTTCCATAACTTCGACGGCGGGAATATTTAACGAATTGGTTAGAGCTCTACGGACTGATATATTGCCACGAAATCGTTTGTCATAATTAAGTGGCTTATAACTAGTGCCAAAAGTTGTAGGAACATCGTGTAAGATTGTAGCCGGGCTAATCACGCCATCCTCAAGAGCTTTGCTGTAATAGATTGGTTTAAACGAACTACCTGTTTGGCGCTTAGCGGTAACCATGTTGACCTTACCGAATTCTTGGTTATTGTAGTCAACGCTGCCCACCGCAACACGAATCTTGCCCGTCCCCGGCTCGATAGCAACAACACCACTATTGCTAGCATTGGCATATGCAAGTGTACGGATATGATCGCGAGCAGCCTGCTCGGCAGTACTCTGCCATCCACTGTTGAGTGTTGTTTTAACCGTGAAACCGCTTCGTGCCAATTCGTTTTCATCATATGTCTTACGGAGCTCAGTCAAGACCATTTCAGCAAAGTGTGGTGCTTTCTGAGTTGCAAGTGTTGGATCTGGCTGCTTGAATGCTAATTCTTGCTGCTTGGCAGCTGTGGCCTCTTCTTCAGTAATTTTACCATCAGCAACCATTCGTTTTAGTACGTATGACTGACGTTGCTTAGCCTTCTCCATATCGCCAGTGATTGGTGAATAAGCAGAGGGTGCCGGCAAAATTCCCACCAACATACTGCTTTGAGATAGGTCAAGTTTATCAGCTGATACTCCAAAATATGTCTGAGCTGCTGCTTCAATACCATATGATTTTTCTCCAAAGAATACTGAGTTCATATACATCGTTAACGTTTCATCTTTAGAATATTTCCTATCAACAGAAACTGATAAGATAATCTCCTGAAACTTACGTAGATAACTCTTCTTAGTGGTCAATAAGCTGTTTTTAACCAATTGTTGTGTAATTGTCGATCCACCATAAGCAGTAGAATCACGTTTCAAAACATTTGCAGCCAGTGCGCCGATAATCGACTTTATCGAGTAGCCACTATGCTCGTAAAAATCTTTATCCTCAGATGAGACCAATGCAGCTTTCGTAATGTCTGGGATTTTATCAGCATCGATCACCTCAACAGTTTTAGCATCGTAGGCAGTATAAAATGGCTTATCCTCCGAGTCTAGCATGACAATACCGCTATTATTGTGGTTCATGAGTCGCTCAGGAGTGGCAATATACTGTGAATAATAGAAGTATGTGTAGGCGCCAATTCCAAATAATACTAGAAATACAATAATACCTGAGCGAATTATGAATTTACGCGTCAACACTTTGCGAGCTTGCTTTTTCTGCTGCTTGTGTTTGGTGCGTTTACTCGTTTTCTTGTGTGATTTTGAAATTTGAAATGCCATAATGGTCTACTTATTATACTACTGTTTTGGCTTTTCGTGTTCTCCCTTAGCAAATAACCTCATATATTTTTATATAAATTCGCTTGACAGAAATCTCTTTGGTTTTTGTGATGAGTATTTTTTTAGCCAATCATCTAGCTTATTAACAACTTTTTGCCGATATTCATCTGTTTGTGGACTATGCTTCATTCCCTCGATGATGTGTAGCTCTTTTGGCTGCTTAAATGTAGTAAAACAATACCCCATGTTCCTTAGCTTTTCTAGTCTCGTCGAGACTGCCAACCACCAAAAGCACCGGACAATCAATCAGATTAGTGGCAGGTATCGTATCATGCATCAAAAGGTCAGTCACGAGCTGATACTTAAACTTACCCGATTTACTAGGTTCGTACCCACTGGTTTTAACTGCCGTACCCTTACTTTTCCAGCACAGAAGTTCTCGCCGCTACTGGTTTTTACGCCATAATTTTCCAGACAC
>CAZUNB010000020.1:0-10132 GCA_964622235.1 uncultured Candidatus Saccharibacteria bacterium
GACTCGGAGCTCTTTTACGTAGCAGACCGCTACCACTTGTTCACGGGATGCCGGCAGGAATCGATGAAAGAACTATATGGGTAAATCAGTATCGCTCCAAGACGCTATCTAGGTCAGTTCAAGCGCTCACTCGCAGGAGAGAGATAAGTACGCTAGTAAAGCAAACTAGAGTAGCATCATACCAACTTCCAGCATTAGCGTGAGAAAGCCTCATTGCAAACTAGTCATAGAAACAGTTCATGCTATCTGTACTCTGGATTTTCGAGACCGAAACGATTGCCATTTTTCCATGCAGTTTGCTGATTACCATAGACCGGAAAGCCACCATTATCTTTAAGCATTTTTGCCATGTGCATGAGATTGTAAGTCATGAAAGTTGTGTTCTTGTTAGTGAAGTCGTTGTCAAAACCAGCCCGACTACCATCGTCTAATTTATCACCATAGCTCGGACCAGGACCAGCTTCGCCAAGCCACGTCGAATCAACCTGTGGTGGAATTGTGTAGCCAATGTGATGCAGGCTATAAAGAACGTTCATCGCCACATGCTTCGCACCATCTTCGTTACCCGTAATCAAGCAACCTCCAACTTTTCCGTAATAGATATACTGACCATCGTCATTAAGTTGACCTGAGTTTGAGTAGAGCCTTTCAACGACCTGAGTACAAACTGAAGATTTATCCCCCAACCAGATAGGCGAACCAAGCACGAGGATATCTGCTCCATTAACTCTTTTAAACAGCTCAGGCCAATCGTCTTTATTGTAACCAGCTTCTGTCATGTCTGGCTGCATGCCATGGGCAATATCAAGATCAACGACTCGGACTGTTTCAGCTTCAACTCCGTTCTTTTCCATAAGGTTTTTCGAAAGATTAATCAAACTATCTGTGTGGGAGTTTTTTGGTGATTTATTCAGCGTACAGTTCAAAAACAACGCCCTAAGACCGCTAAAGTCTGGTTTATTACTATTGGTCATAATTGCTACCTCTTTTAGTTGCACTTTATATTATAGCAAGCAATGCAACCTAGCTTTGCTCGAAAAGTGTAATTTGCTCGTCTTTGAAACCAAGTTTTTTGGCAGCTTTGAACTGTTTATCTATTTTACGCCCCGAGAGATCAACCGCTATATTCTGGCCATCTGCTCTAAGCTTTTGCGCATAGGTTTGTGCTAAATTAAATTGGTCGTTTTCTACCATTAAATACATATCATTTTTTGTCGGAAGATTAGGTGTAAGTCCGTGGCTTTCCAAGAAGTTCTGCATAGTAACGTCACCAGGGGCTATCCCTATTGTAGGCACTGGTTCTACACCGAACATACCGACCAAACCATCGTAACGTCCGCCGCCAAACATGGCTCGGTTATTCTCTGGGTTGAGGTCGAACACTTCAAAAACAATATCGGTATAGTAGTCAAAACCACGGGCGATAGTCGGTACAAAGCGAACATTGTTGATACCTGCTCCTTTAGCACGAGATATTAAGGTATCGATGCCTTTATTGGTTGTGTTGCCAGCTAAAAAACCCTGAATAACTTCTGGCTTTCCAACTAATGACGATAACCGATTAGCGAATTCATCTTGCGATAGTTTATCATGGACATCTATCAGCCGAACAACGTCCTGTGATTCACCTTTAGGCTCTGATACCTCAATTATTTCGTTCAAAAGCTTTCGCGAGTTTATTCGTATTTCGAACATATCTTCAGTTGCACCAAAAACTTCAACGAGCCGATGAGAAGCTAGTAGAATTTCAACTTCGGCCTCAATACCAGCCACTCCAAACATATCAAGGTTCAGCTGCCAGAACTCGCGAGTTCGACCTCGCTGCATCCGTTCATAACGAAAACAATTAGGAATGCTAAATAATCGCAGCGGATAACCAAGCTCCTGACGACGAGCTGCAACCATACGACTAACAGTCGGTGTCATCTCTGGGCGGAGCGTGACATCACGCCCACCACGATCGGTAAAGCTAAAAGTCTGCTCCTTAACAATCTCTTCGCTTGTTTTCGCAGTGTAGAGTTCCAAAGGCTCGATAACACTCGCTTCATACTCCTCATACCCAAAGCTCTGACAAACTTCGCGCCATTTACTGAAAATATATTCACGCAGACGAAAATCTTCCGGATAGAAATCCCTTGTGCCTTTATACGGCTGTGTTGAAATCTTACTCATATAATCTCCACTATATCATTTACGTTGCTGCATTTAGTAATCGAAGATGCTGAAGAGTCATAATCTATCTTTCAATCAGCTATTAGTATACTATTCCATAAATGAATTACATTTTGTACATCCCGTTTCTTATCGTTTTAATCATTCTTTTCAAGAAAAAACTAATTTCAAGAGATGTCTTTATTCTGATAGTCGGAGTTATCCTATTTTCTACAGCCTCAGAAGAACTCAACGCTATGGGCTATATACGTGATCTAGGAAGCGACCAGCTAATCAAGGATTACGAGCTCTATTCTAGAGGACCATGGTTCCGACTATTTTTAGGAGCCTCGCTAATCGGAATAACTACTCTTAGCATAGCTTTCAAAAAGCCCATTAAATCAAACAAATAATTTCATTGATCAAGTAGCATCAGGGCAAGAAAAATATGACTGCTACGGCAGCCATCAACAACAGAACAAGTGATACTATAAAAACTCGCAGCTGCATATAATTCAATGACTTTTGCTCTGCAATTTCAGGCAAGATGATGACAAAACCTAGAGCGATTACCCCGGCCCCAATTATAATTGCAAGCATGGCGCTTATAATTGCTCTTTTCTTTTATTCCGTTGTTTGAGTACGTCTAAGACTTTATCAAATGCTACGTCTTTTTCTGCTAGTAGAACCAATAGGTGATAGATGAGGTCACCTGACTCTTCGGCTAAACGTTGTTTGGTTTCAATTCTTGCTGCTTGTACAACTTCAGCTGATTCCTCTTCTACTTTAGCAATTATCTTTTCAAGTCCTTTGGTGAATAACTCTGTTGTGTATGAGTCAGTAGGCATCAATGCTTTTCGCTCTTCAATCAACCTAGAAAGCTCTCCTAAAAAATCTGTTATATCTACCTGCGAGGCAAAACACGAATACTCACCAGTGTGGCAAGTTGGACCACTAGAATTTGCTTGAATTAAAATAGTATCCTTATCGCAATCTAGCTCAGACGAAACATATTCTAATATATTTCCAGACTCTTCTCCCTTTTGCCAAAGACGATTCTTGGTTCTTGAGAAAAATGTCACTTTTTTAGTCTTTATCGTCTGTTCAAGAGCTCCACGACTCATAAAGCCAACCATTAAAACAGACTTTGACTTCGTATCTTGCACAACCGCAGGTATTAATCCGTTCATCTTTTCAAAATCTACAATATCTATGTTCACAGTCGTACCGTTATCCCTTTCTCTTTAAGATTTTCTTTAACACATCTAATGGTTATTTGCCTACTATGGAACAAGCGAGCAGCCAAAGCCGCTGTAACTTTAGTCTTTTGGAAAACTTCAGAAAAATGATCGACTCTACCGGCACCAGAACTGGCAATTACTGGAACATTTACCGCTCTACTAATCGTGTTTAAAAGGCGAATATCGAAACCCAGACCAGTACCATCACGATCGAGACTATTAACCAAAAGCTCACCGACGCCGAGTTCAGCCATTTGCTCTGCAAACTCGATAGCATCAACTTCAGTCATTTCTGCACCACCCTTGATTGCGACCTTCCAGCTATTTCCATCTTGTTTTACGTCTATGGATACTACGATTGCCTGTGCTCCAAACTGTTCAACTGCTGATTGGACAAAGTTTGCATCTAATATTGCAGCTGAACCAATTGATACTTTATCTGCACCGGCCGAGAGCAAATCATTAATATCTTTTGTTGTGGAAATACCACCACCTATCGTGAATGGAATATTAATTGTTGCTGATAGTGTCTCCACTAGCTTCACTCGATTTTTACGAGCTTCAACTGTTGCGGCTATATCGAGTAATATTAACTCATCAGCACTTTGTTCGGAGTAGTATTTTGCTAGCTCTAAGGGGTCGCCCATTTCTATAAAGTCTTTGAAGCCTGTGCCCTTAACAACTCGACCATCTTTCACGTCCAGACAAGCAATTACTCGTTTAGCCAATCCATTTCTTGACTGCATTTCAAACAATTCATTCAAATTTAGGCTGTTTTCATATATTGCTTTGCCGACAATTGCACCCTCTGCATTATTTGCTTTTAGCGAAGCTATGTCGCCAAGCGAAGCAACACCACCAGCAGCAATTACAGCAAAGCCATAATCTTGCCACTCTTGAACGAGTTTGTTGTTCGACCCAGTTTGTCGGCCATCTCTACTTATATCTGTCACTATGATCGTTTTTACGCCAATATCTAGCAATATCTGAGCAAACTCATCTGGTGAGATACTAGATTCTTCAAGCCAACCATCGGTCGAAATATTCTTGTCACGAAAGTCAACACTGACAACTACCTTTTCGTTTCCAAAACTTTTAATCATTTCTCTCAAAACATCAGGTTTTTTAACAGCAATTGTACCAATTATAACTCGGTTGACCCCAATATCAAACAAGCCTTGAGCTGTTTCGAATGAACGAATTCCGCCGCCGACTTGAATTTTCATTTTAGTTTCTTCGATAATTTGTCTAATTAATGGCAAGCTATTGTTATCACCACTTTTTGCAGCATCTAGATCTATAATATGCAGCCATTGAGCTCCGTTATCTTTAAATTGTAGTGCGACTGAGATTGGATCATCAGCATAGTTCGTGACAGCATCAAAAGAGCCCTGGTCAAGCCTAACTACTTTTCCGTCAAGAATATCTATAGCCGGGTAGATATTCATGATTTTTTTACCATTTTTATAAAATTTTCTAATACTTTTTCACCTTGTTCTGCTGATTTTTCGGGATGAAATTGCACACCGAAAAAATTATCTTTTTCAACCGCAACTCCAAAACTTTCTCCGTAATTGGTGGTAGCAATAACGTTTGGACTATTCACATCTACCACATAGCTGTTAGCAAAATAGAAATAAGAGTTATCGTTAAGCTCCTCGAACAGCTTGGATTGTTTCACTTGTATAACCTTATTCCACCCCATGTGTGGAATAGGTAAGCCACCGGATTGAAGTTTAGTGATATTACCTGAAATTATTCCTAACGCTTTTGTGTTGTCTTCTTCACTAGATTCAAAAAGTAGCTGCATACCAAGGCAAATGCCAAGAAACGGCTGAGTCAACCTAGGAAGCAATATGTCTAGTCCACTCTTTTCAAGCGACTGCATCGCAGGACCAGCCCTTCCTTGCCCTGGAAAAATCACTGCGTCAGCGTTTTCAATTGTTTCTTTATCATCTGTAATCTTAAAATCTAATGCGCCTATGCGATTCAACGCATTTGCAACTGAACCAATGTTTCCAGCTTGATAATCAACAATTGCAATCAAATCGTACCTTTGGTAGACGGCATTAATTCTTTATTGCGTGGGTCTTGAGACAAAGCAAAACGTAATGATCGACCAACTGACTTAAATATCGCTTCGGCTTTATGGTGATCATTTTTTCCGTATCGTAGATTAATGTGTAAATTAGCTCGGAGGTTATCGGCAAAAGAGTAGAAGAAGTGCTCAAACATCTCTGTCGGCATATCGTTAATATTTTCTCGTGTGAAATCAACGTCCCAGACGAAGTAAAATCGTCCACCAAGATCAAGCGCAACTTCAGCCAATGTTTCATCCATTGGCATCAGAAAACCGTATCGTTCTATACCACGTTTATCACCAAGTGCTTCTGAGATGGCTTGACCAAGAGCAATACCAACATCTTCAATCGTGTGGTGGTCGTCTTTTTCTAAATCACCTTTCGCACATAAATTGATATCAATCAATGAATGTTTTGAGAGTAGTTCAAGCATGTGATCAAGAAATCCAACACCTGTGTTAATTTCGTATTGTCCGGTTCCGTCAAGATTTACGGTGACAGATATCTGAGTCTCGTTGGTGTCTCGATTAATTGTGGCTTTGCGTGTCTTCATAACTAAATCCTTTATTTGTTTCTATTTTAATAACTCTGATTTGGAGATTCGATGCTAGGTCAACGTCGCTTTGTCGGTCACCAATTACGATAGAGTCCTTGTCGATATCCAGTTCCTCGACCAGCTTAGTTTGAGGTTTACGACAGATGCAATTTTCTTCTGGCATGTGGGGACAAAGAAAAATATCTTTAAACGCTATTCCTTTTTGCTCACACGTCTCCAAAAACTCGCACTGAACACGGTCAAAATTATCTTGAGGGTTCATTGGCGTGCCAAGTCCGTCTTGGTTGCTAACCATTACAAGCCCGTAGCCATTCATTTGAAGTTCCAATAAAGCATCCTCTACGCCCGGCAATAGTTCTGAACTAACAACAGTATAATCGGTCTGAGGCTCATAAAGAAGTGTTCCATCTCTATCTAGAAATGCGTATTTCATAAAACGACCTGCCTATAAGTTTCCATAAATTTTTCCATTAGACTTACCGGACCAATTGTTACTCGTAGCGATCCTTCGATCCCTGGTTTGTCTTGGATGCGTACCCTGAAACCGGCTTGGGCAAGCTTCTCGTAGACTTTTTTGAATTTTGGAGGCTGGATTAAAACAAAATTTGCAGCCGAACCCTCGATAAATGGGACTCCATTTTCTCTAAAGAAATCTTCAACCATCGGCTTCGATCGATTCATCACTTCTTCGGCTCTAGCTTTAACTAAACCACCTTGACCAATCCTGGCTGCTGCAATCTGATAACTAAGCTGCGGAATATCATATGGGCTGGCATTTCGTCGTAGAACATCAGCAGCTTCTTGGCTAGATACGGTATAACCAAGACGAATACTTGCCAAGCCCCATGCTTTCGAAAATGTACGTGTCACAATGATGTTCGGAAACTCGGCAATTTGGTCAACAGAAGAAACACCAGAAAATTCCGAATATGCCTCGTCGATAAGAATCGTTACCGTTGGGTTTTCACCAGCAATGCGAGCTATCGATTCTTTACTCAGTAGCGAACCGGTTGGGCTATTCGGATTACAAAGAACAATCATCTCTGTGTCCTTCGTTACGGCATCTTGTATTGCTTCTTCAGAATATTCCTGTCCCGGCTGCATGAAAGACACTCTGACTTCTTTAACTCCAGCTTGTGCGGTATAAACATCGTACATTGCGTAACTTGGTGTCGGCAGAATTACTTCGCCAGGCTTTTCGGGCGTCGTGAATACACGAAATACAAGATCTAGCGCTCTATCAGAACCATTAGCCAATACAATCTGTTCTGGAGTCACCCCGATATTTGTAGCGATTCCATCCAGAAGTGTAGTACCGTACTCTGGGTAAGCATTTGGCTGAGTGTCCGTTACTGATAAATCTTCAGGAACAGGCCATTCATTAAAATCGAGCAGCCAATCTGATCTAGTTTCACCACTTCCGGCTCTTCTCCCCGCAACAGGCGGATGGTACGCTGGTGTGTTTAAGGCTCTTTGATTTGGTAGATTTTTCTGATTATACATATCGTTTCTCCATTGCTATTCTGTGAGCATCAAGACCTTCTTCAGCTGCGATTGTAGCAACTATTGGACCTACATTTGCTGCACCATCTTTAGTTACTATTTGGAATGTTATTGATTTCTGAAAATTAGCAACGTTGACCCCACTAGTTGAACGAGCCAAGCCACTGGTTGGCAAACTGTGATTCGTGCCACTTGCGTAATCACCAGCTGACTCGCATGAATATTGTCCCAGAAAAACTGAACCAGCATTTTGTACTTGATTAACGAGACTCTCGGCATTATTGGCATTTATGATCAAGTGCTCCGGCGCGTAATCATTACTAAAAGAAATAGCCTCATCAATTGAGCTTACTAGTAGTGAGAAGCTCTTTTCTAGCGCTTTTGCAGCAATATCTTTACGGGACAACTTTTCTAATTGAATTTCAAGCTCACTATCAACAGAAGATATTAGTCTGCTGTCATTGCTGACTAGTATAACTTGAGAATCAACGCCGTGCTCAGCTTGGCTCAAAAGATCAGCTGCCACAAAATCTGGGCGAGCATTTTGATCAGCAATCACAAGCACTTCGCTAGGTCCAGCCAGCATATCAATCTGTGCGCCCGAAGGGTCTATCGAAACAATTAATTTCGCAGCACTTACGTATTGATTTCCAGGACCAAAAATCTTGTCTACTTTTGGAATGGTTTTTGTGCCATAGGCCATAGCTGCAATAGATTGCGCACCTCCTACTTTATAGATCTTTGAGATACCACAAAGCTGAGCAGCGTATAAGATACTCGGATTGACCGAACCGTCTTTATTCGGTGGCGTGCATAGAACCACTTGAGTGCTACCGGCAAGCAAAGCTGGAATTCCTAGCATCAAAGCTGTTGAAGGTAATGGTGCGGTTCCACCAGGAACATATAGGCCAACTCGCTCAATTGCACGAGTTTGGCTGTAGCACAGAACACCAGGCATCGTTTCTTTTTTGTATTCACTTGGTTTTTGTTCTGAATAAAATGCTTTTATATTTTTAAATGCAACATTTATTGCTTGTTTTAGCTCTGGGTCTAGTTTTGATTCTGCCATAGCTATTTCTTCGTCTCCAACCTCAATATTTTCAAGCAAGACACTGTCGTATTTTTTAGTGATTGAACGAATCGCATCATCGCCCGTCAACTTGACGGCTTCGATTATAGTCTCGGCAATTTCTTTGGCTGATTCATAATCAACCGATGGTCGCAGTAGCAGCTTTGATTTTTCTTCTTCGCGTAGCTGGGTGTAGTTATACGTTTGCATTATCAATTCTCCTTTTTAAATCATACAATAAATTTGTTGATAAGTTTTTATTAGCAATTAAAACTGCTTGAGATTCATAGACATCAGAAATAACTTCTAGCTTATTCGTTTCAAGTGTCTTTCCAGACTGGACGAGATCACAAATAGCATCTGCCATGCCTAGCGCAGGAGCAATTTCTACCGAACCCGACAAAGTAACGACTTCAGCAGTAACTTTAATCTTACCTAGAAATCGCTTTAAACTCCTTGGATAGGAAGTCGCAATACGCTTGCCCTGTAGCTCTTTTATCTGTCGAACGCTATTAATAGGTGCGGCTATCGACAGTTTACATTTGCCAAATTCGAGCTTTGCTAGTTGGTCAAAAATGTAATCATTCTCTATCAGAGTATTTTGCCCAACAATTGCAATGTCTATAATCCCGTTCTGGACCATCGCTGGTAAATCACTGTGTCTTCCATTTGCTATTTGTACTGTCACATCATTTGGACAGAAGGCTAACAATTCATCAGTTTCAGGGCCTTCCCAGCCCAACTCCTTTAGGAAGTCGAGAGCTGGCTGCCGCAACCTTCCTGACTTTTGTATTCCAATTTTCATTATTCTCCTTATATTTTCACATCTTTACCGAAAAGCCGATTGCTAGCCACTAAGTGTTTTAATTAATGCTGAACAAACGGCTAGATATGGGATTGATGAAGAATGTTCTTAGGTTCAAGCTGACGAAGAACAAGTTCATAGCCGCCGCCGCCCTGCTTAAGCCACTTACTAATACGAGCAATAGTTGTTGTACTCATCCCAGTTTCGAGCTGAACTGATTCGTAGCTATCACCGTTTCGCAGCATTCGAGCAGCTCGTAAACGGTTGGCAAATTCTTTAATTTCAGCTTCGGTTAGAATATCACTCAAAAAGGCCTCTATTTGAGCTTTGTTATTGACACTCAGAAAGGCAGAAGCTAGCTGTTTTGCCATGTCATCATCCCAGATTGTTGGATCACTTAAGCTCATTATTGTTACACTTTAGCAAAGTAAAGCACACAAGTCAAGACTTATCCACAGGATTAAAGTGCTAATGACTTGAATTTATTATTATTCAAGTGTAGATTGATAGGTAGCCAGCAATGGCTGTTTTTTCGAAACTAACGGTTTAAAATTTCTTTTTGATTTTTTGGCCGTTAGCGGAGAAAGTTCTTACTTTTTTCATCTTTTGTCTTAGAGAATTACCTTCATCGGTCAATTTTCGAGGATTACATTCGATTAAAAAGCGATTATTGTGTCAAAACTTTAGTTGTACTTATTCGAGGGAAAGAATGTATAGAAACGAGGG
>CAZUNB010000020.1:10142-18224 GCA_964622235.1 uncultured Candidatus Saccharibacteria bacterium
TTTTTTAGCCGTTAGCGGAGACAGTTCTTCTTTTATCATCTTTTGTCTTAGAGGATAGCCTTTATCGGTAAGTCTTCAAGGATTACATTCGATTAAAAAGCAATAAAACGTCAAAAATTTTATTGTACTTATTCGAGGGAAAGAATGTATAGACACGAGGGTAAATCTTGCGGAAGATTTACGTCGAAATACTATTTAGTACAATTTAGTATTTTGTACATGTCTAGAAAGATATTCGAAATAATTTACGTCCTGGCTTCTCCGCAGACCGGGACGTTTTTATTTCCCATTTTTTCCGATTGATAATAAACTTCGATAAAGCTATTATTGAATCTTAAATATCTTATATGCATAAAAAAAATACATCTAGGTCCCTGATAGACATCGACGAGAAAAACATCATTCTCGCTATCAACGATGTTGAACCTGGATTAGTAGAAGCAATTACAAAGTTATCATCAGAAATTGGTAGAAAGCTATATGGGATTGTTCTTGTAGATAAAACATTTGTAAACTACAAAAATAGAGTTATTGATGGCACCGGTTTGTTTGAGGAAATTATTTGTGACTTCAATGATCCAAAAAGTATTCGATCGAAACTAAAACCGTACTTATCAAGGCTTCTAACTTATTGCTGCCGATATGAATGGGACATAAAATTTCTACAAAAGGCCACTCCTTACTTATCATACATTTCAGTACCAGATAGCGATTCGCTGCAAGCTGCCTCTCAAAAAGATATTATGAGAGATCGGCTTCATGAATTTAACCCAGACTTAGTGCCGCGGTATTTTGCCATCAGCGAGTACGTCAAAGAAGAATTAGACAATATCATTGGCCAAATGGAATTCCCAGTAATAATTAAGCCTGCAGGACTAGATGGCTCACAATTAGTAAAAAAATGTGATGATATGTCGATAGTACACGAATCGATAAGAAATGCCTTTCATAGGATTGAGGATATATATGATGAATACCATGGCAGAGGTTCGCACATCATGATGATTGAAGAGTTTATGCAGGGTGATATGTACTCTATAGATGCGTATGTCAACGAATATGGTGAAATCAATGTCTTACCACCAATAAAAGTACACACCTACCATGCACTCGGCGGTGATAGCTTCGCTGGTGCGATTCAATCTTCAGCGCACGATTTATACGATGATGACATTCATCGTGCGAATACAGCCACTAAGCAAGCAATACATGCATTAGGGTTGAAATCATCATTAACTCATGTTGAACTTTACAAAACTATTTCTGGTTGGAAAATAATCGAAGTAGCAGCTCGTATGGGAGGCTACCGTGAAGACTTGTATCGAGAGGCTTATGGTGTCAATCATTACCTAAATTATCTGCGAAATAACCTCAATCTAGAAATAGATACAGATGTTACAGCAAAGCAGCATGCAGCCGCAATTAACATTCATACCGAGCAAGAAGGAATAATTTTAAACGTGCACGGCATTGAAAAGTTGAAATCCTTACAATCAGTCATCTGGCTTAAACAATACATCGCGAACGGAGAAAAAGCATTTTTCTCATCTAATGGTGGATTCTATGTTGTCCACGGTGTTCTTGCTAATGCCAACAAATTTGAATTGGAAAAAGATATTGATACAATACGAAAGACAATAAAGGTAGAGGTAGAACCATTCGATGACTAAAACAATTTTAATTACAGGTGCCAGTGCTGGTTTCGGTGAATCGGCTACTAGAAAACTCCATGCCGAGGGTAATAAGGTGTTGCTCGTAGCTCGTCGTGAAGAAAAGCTCAAGACGATCACTGATGAACTCGGTGATAATGCCGATTATCGTGTTGCTGACATAAGTATACGTAGCGATGTTGAAGAATTGTTTACAAATCTACCAGAAGGATTTCAGAACATTGACGTTGTTATAAATAACGCTGGCTTGGCACTAGGCTCTGATAAAATCCCTGATATAAACCTGGATGATTGGGACACGATGATCGACACAAACAATAAAGGACTTGTCTATATTGCTCAGCATGCAGCTAAAATGATGAAAGAAAATGGAAAGGGTCAAATAATTAACCTTGGTTCAGTTTCTGGTGAAGTGCCATACCCTGGTGGAAATGTTTACGGTGCAACCAAAGCATTTGTCAGGCATTTTTCACGAAACTTACGCATCGATCTCCATGGCCATAACATTCGAGTTAATAACATTGAGCCAGGAGCTGTGGCGGAAACAGAATTTTCTAATGTTCGCTTTAAGGGTGATGACGGCAAAGCCGAATCAGTCTACAATGGCTGGAACCCATTGACCGGCTCCGATATTGCTGATGCAATTGTATGGATGATAAATTTGCCCGACCACGTCAATATAGATAATGTTGAAATCATGCCGACCCAGCAGACACAAGCTGGCTTACAAATAGCAAAGAACAAATAGTCGCAAATCTTATTTGCTAATATAGAGACAATGAAGAAGTACATTTTATGGGATAACGACGGAGTTTGAGTCGATACTGAGCCGCTATTTTACATGGCAAACAAAAAGATATTAAAGTTTGTTAATATCGAGCTAACCGACCATGACATAAAGAAGATGATGACTTTTGGCTATGGTATAGAAGATATCCTTCGCGTACATGAATTTAGCAATAAAGACATTCGAAAGATCCACCAACGGCGCATTGATCTCTACCAAAGCTTATTATTGAGCGAGAACTACGCAATTCCGGGTGCAGAAGAAGTTGTGGTGCAAATTGCAAAAAACTATTCAATGGCAATTGTCACTAATAGCCCTAGCCGTGACTTTGATGTGATTCATAAGAATACGAGCTTCCTGCAATACATGGATTTCGTACTAACTAGAGAGGACTATAAAAAATCAAAGCCCGATCCAGAGCCGTATTTACTAGCCTTATCTAGATTTGATATCCAGCCAGAGCAAGCGGTTGTTATCGAAGATTCAGCCAGAGGGTTTCGATCGGCTCAAGCAGCAAATATCGATTGCATCATTTTACGTAATGAATTTACTCGGGATCAAGACTTTGAGGGAGCAAGTGCATACGCTGACTCTCATGCCGAACTTCCAGAAATCATTGCTAGCTTGTAAAACGTTTAGCTTTTGCTACAATCAATTCACATATTAACAACAGGGGAGCTGGCGAAAGTTGGCTGAGATTTCCAAAGATTTGGATAACCCTATGAACCTGTTCGGGTAATGCCGACGAAGGGAGGATTTATGCGTAAACAATTGTTTATTGCACTCATAGTAGTTTTATTTGTGGGGGTCGGTGCATTCTCGGCTTATAGCGTCATGCCAAAAAATAAACAATCACCCGATGTCGCAAAGCTCGACAAGCTTACGCTTGCTCTCGACTGGACGCCCAACACCAACCACACAGGGCTTTATGTAGCACAAGCCGAAGGTTGGTATGAAGAGGAAGGAATAGAGCTGGAAATTCTTCCGTACTCAACCGCTAGCACGCCTGATGCTTTAGTTGGTAACAACAAAGCTGATATTGGAGTTAGTTTTACCGAGAGTATTGTCACGAGCTCTGCTACTGATTCACCAGTAACATCTATCGCAGCGATATTGCCGACCAACACGAGCTCGATTGCAGTTCGAGAAGACTCTGGTATCAAGTCACTTAAAGATCTAGATGGAAAATTATTTGGTGGTTATGGCACCGCCTACGAGAAACCAGTTATGAAAACTGCTATAACGAATGATGGTGGCAAGGGAGACTTCGAAACAGTCGTCGTCCAAACAGGTCTGCTGGAATCACTCGAAAGTGAAGAGGTTGATTTCGTTTGGATCTATGACGGTTGGGATAAAATAAAAGCCGAACAAGATGGTTTTAAGATAAAGACTTTTCCCCTCAAAGACCAGAGTATTCCTGACTACTACACACCAAACTTGATTAGCTCAGATGCAACAATCAATAAAAAAAAAGAAGCTCTCAAGCGATTTATGATTGCCACACAAAAAGGATATGAATTTGCCGCCGAAAATCCTGAAGACGCTGCCAAGAAATTAATCAGCCAAGTTGATAAAGAGTTTTTGCCAAATGAAAAGCTGGTTATTGAATCTCAAAAATACTTGGCGAATATTTATTCTGATTCTGATAAGCCATGGGGATTTCAAGATAAAAAGATGTGGCAAGATTATCCGAACTTCATGCTGAAAAATAAAGCCATTGTTAATGCCGAAGGTAAGCCAATAACCTCAATCGACAATCAATCACTCTATACGAACAAACTCCTTCCCTAATGTCGATAAGCAAATCAATTACGTTCGAGAATCTCTCAAAAGATTATGCGGAACTAAAGGTTCTAAGCAGTGCCAAGGGAACAATTCAGTCTGGTAGCTTTACCAGCCTGATTGGACCAAACGGCTGTGGAAAATCAACATTGCTAAAAATCCTGTCAGGCATAACAAAACAAACCTGGGGAACATTCACGATACCTGATTCAGTTGCTTATGTCCCCCAGAAAAATAGCTTAATGCCGTGGCTTAGCGTCAAACAAAACTTAGATTTTGCTGACAAGATAAACAACACCATCACGCCTAATTTGTCCAAGAAAGCTCTGTCGTTACTTGAACGGTTTGAGCTAAATGAATTTATCGACTATTTTCCCTCACAGTTATCAGGTGGCATGCAACAAAAACTTTCCATTATCAATGCGATTTTACGTTCGCCTGATTTGTTACTTCTAGATGAGCCATTCTCATCTCTAGATTCAATCACTCGACGTAACTTGCAAAAATGGTTGCTAGAGGTTTGGCGAGAAGAAAAAATCACTATTCTATGCGTAACGCATGATATCCGTGAGGCAATCTTTTTGAGTGACACAATTCTAGCCATGAGCGCCCGACCAGGTTCGATAATCGCTGAGTTTCAAGTCAAGCCAGGTAAAAACAAAACAAATCTTAAAGATAATATCGATATTGAAGATAAACTCGAGAAGATCTTGCTGTCATGAGATTTGTAAAAAAACACTTGCCATCTTTTGCACTTTTGATTGCAGCGATTATCACCCTCGAACTAATCAGTTCATTTGGATTGGTGCGCAGTTCTGTTCTACCGGCGCCAAGCTCAGTCTTTAATGCATTTATGAACTTTCGAGCGGAGATAGGTATTCACGTTGTATATACAATGTCTGAAGTTCTTATCGGCTTTACAATTGCTTTATTCCTAGGTGTAGCAACGAGCGTTGCATTATTCTTTTCACTACCACTAAAGAGAGCGATATATCCGTTCTTAGTTGTATCACACATCATTCCAATAATCGCACTAGCACCCCTACTAGTCCTCTGGTTTGGCTTTGGTATTACGCCAAAAATCATCGTCGTCGTGATTTATTCCTACTTTCCTATCGCCGCTACGCTCAGCGATGGTCTCGCTAGCACACCTCAACACTTGGTCGAATACGGCAAAAGTCTCGGCGCAAACCGTTTACAAATCTTACGACACATCAACTTCCCCGCTAGCATGCCCCAGTTTTTTTCAGGGCTGAAGCTTGCCGCAATTTATAGTGTCAGCGGCGCGGTTGTTGGAGAGTATGTTGGCGCCTACAAAGGACTCGGGATATTACTGCAAACCTCAGCAAATTCACGTGCGACCGCACTGATGTTCGCAGCTATAGCAACAATTGTCGGATTGACGCTCCTTAGCGTCGGAGTGGTTATACTGATAGAGAGATCAGTGCTAGCCTGGAGAAATTATGAATAATAAAACAACTTTTGTATTTGTAAATGGAAATCTCGAAGATTGTCAGTTCATACTCTCAGAAATTTCAGATACAGATATTATTATTGCTTGCGACGGTGGAATTGAAATGGTTTACAAACTCGGACTAATTCCAAATATTGTAGTTGGGGACTTCGACTCTGCCAAAACGCTACCTAAAGAAGTACTGGACGCAAAACCTAGCAACCAACCAAAAGCAATTAGAGTTGATGGCGTTGATTACTATAAATATCCAACCGACAAATACTTTCTAGATACAGAGCTCGGCATCGACCACGCAATTCGCGTTGGTGCTAGCTCGATATGTCTGGTAAATACAATTGGCGATGAAATGGATCATATGATTGGTACTATTTTTCAACTTACCAAACCAAAGTATGCTGATGTTGATTTACAGATAATCAGTCAGAAACAACGGGTTTCGTATCAAACTGGAACGATAAAAATTCAAGGGAAAATTGGTCAAAAGGTTTCGCTTATTCCGATTGACGGAGAGGTTGTGGTTGAGAGTTCTAAAGGATTAAAATATGACCTAGCGAAACATGAAATGAGCATGGACATAAATGCCGGTATCAGTAATCAATTGATTGCAACAGAAGCTATTATTAAGATCAAGTTAGGTGGTTTTTTAATAGTTGAGTATAGGAATTTTTAAATACTATTAGCTCGCGTGGCAATACCATTTGCATCAAAATCACAATTCATCCAATTCTCATCAACGTCAGCGCCTATCTTGTGGTAATACTTTACTGCTTGAGGATTAGATTTTGCTACTTGCCACCTCAGTCGAGAACAGCCGTTATCATTAGCAAAGACGAAGACTGTATCAAGCAAGCTTTTTCCGACCCCCTGACTCCGGAACTCTTCTCGTACAAATAAATCATCTATATAAAGTGATTTTCCGACCCACGTATAATAAACGTAAAAGAAAATAACTAATCCTATAATTTCATTATCTTCGTCGACGGCGATATTGCAGAAAAATAAATCTTTTTCAGCAATCATCTTTTCTGTATTATTCTTTACAACCCCCGAATCATAACCCTCAAGAACAGCCAGGTCTATAGCAAATTGTATAATCGCACTATAGTCGTCTGTTTTTGCTTTTCTAATTGAAAATTTCATTCAGCTCCCTTGTATGAGCTGCATTATACATCAATTCTTACACGTCTGAACAACTGTGATTGCAAGATGATATGATTTAATCAATAGATTAGGAGAAATGATGAAAAATAAAATTATATTGATTACAGGATCATCACGGGGTATTGGTGCCGCGACTGCACGATTGGCGTACAGTCGCGGTGCTAAGGTTATTGTTCATGGTCGTAGTGACAGCGAAGAATTGAGAAGGATAGCGGATGAATTAAATGCTTTTAAGATTTTCTGTGATGTTTCTGACAAATCATCCGTCTTCGATGCAATCAAAACTGTATTAGATGAATTTGGTCAGATTGACGGACTCGTGAATTCTGCTGGAATTGCAAGATTCAAACCTTTTCTTGAAATGGAAAATGAGGATTGGAAAGAGGAGTTTGAGATAAATGTTCTTGGTACGGTTAATTTCTGTCAAGCCGTCATTCCGCATATGCAAAGACAAGGAAATGGCTCAATCGCTAACGTGTCTTCAATACGCGGAATCAATCAACTTGTTTCAGAACGCGGAATGTCATACTCGATTTCTAAAGTTTCAGTTACTGGACTAACCTCAGCACTTGCAAAAGAGTTTGCTCCGACCATTCGAGTGAACGCGGTTGCTCCTGGATTCACGAATACCGACATGGCAAAAACTTGGAGTGATAGCGTCCGAAAGCAAGCCAATAGCTCATTGCTCGGTAGGGTTGCCGAGCCAAAGGAAATTGCTGCAGCACTCTTATTTTTGATAAGTGATAATGCCAGTTTTGTTACCGGACAAACACTTATTGCTGATGGTGGCTATGGGTTGGCTGGCAAGTAGTTTCCAGAATTGTTTAGAGGATGATCGCTCGATGTTAAATTATGACTTGGCCACAGTCAAACATCTCGCTAGAAATTGTAAAATCAAAGATTTGACAATTATCTGAACCTCTTTCGGTTCGAGACTTTTTTCAAAACCAAAGTAAAAACCGCCCGAAGGCGGCTTTTACTTTGGTGCCGGGAAGAGGACTCGAACCTCCACACCTTACGGCACGTGCTCCTAAGGCACGCGTGTCTACCAATTCCACCATCCCGGCAAGGACAGCTAGCTTAGTATACTAAAATAGTCGTATATCTGCTATATAATTTTATGTTTAAAACAATGAGACGCCAGACTAGCCGGCGTCTCTTTGGTATATGTGAAGCGCTGCATCACCGTAAGATCGAGTATCTACCAC
>CAZUNB010000021.1:0-18199 GCA_964622235.1 uncultured Candidatus Saccharibacteria bacterium
TTCATTTTCAGAGAGATTGCAGACGCGTAAATGTAGTTCGCAACGCAGAAGTAATTGGTGGCCTTGAAAAAAGCGTTCTCGACAGAGCTGAGTGGGAAAAAGTTAAAAGAAACGGTGACGATGCTGTAAGAAGATGGATAGACAGCCAACTCAAAGGCACATCAGTAACAGCGGTATTGGTAGGGCGAGAAACTGGAAATCGCAAATGGGTTAAATATGAGGTCCAAAAAAGTATCGAGTTGGGTAAGGGACTGATCGCCATTGATATTAGTAAAATTAAGGATACTGATGGGAGCACGGCTAATCGTGGCCCAAACCCCGTCCCGAGTAGATACCCACTATACCTATGGAATAATGGGCATGGCCAAAAGAATCTAGGAAGATGGATAGAGAAGGCTGCTATAGTGGCTGGTAAATAATGACCCAAATATCTAAATCAGACTACATGCTCTATCTACGCCATCCGGCTTGGTTGTGGCTGAAGAAGAATGATAAAAATAAGCTGCCACTAGTTGATGATAATTTACAGGCTATTTTTGATACAGGCCATGAGTTTGAACCATATGCTGAAGCTCAGTTTTCGGATGCGGTGCAGCTAGGCTTTAAGAATTATCGGGAATACCTGAGTTTGCCGACACGTACAAACCAAGCCTTAGCCGATGGCGCCAAGACGATATTTCAGGGTCGATTCGAATACAAAAACTTTACATTTATTTGTGATGTTATCGATGTGGTTGAGGGTAAGACGATTGATCTGTATGAAATTAAATCAAGCACTAGTGCCAAGCTCGATCATGAATTTGACTTAGCTTTTCAGCTGATGGTACTGGAGGGTTGTGGCTACAGCGTGCGTAATATCGCCGTTATCCATGTTGATAATAACTATGTTCGTCAGGGCGAGATTGATGCCGGCGCAATTTGCGCTACTACCGACGTGAGCGAAGCCGTTAAAGAAAAGCTAGCGGATACCAAGCTCAATGCCCAGAAAGCTTACGATGTTGCTGTCTCACCTCAGCGTCCAGATATATCTCCACTGCTAGCCAGTAAAGGCGGATTCCAAGATTGGCTAGACATATATAAGACGCTTGAGCCTCTGCCAGAGAATAGTTTTTACGAGCTGGGCGGAGTCGATGCGAAAGCAGTTGAATTGTTTGAAAGCAAGAGAGTAAAAACGATTGATGATATTTCTGAAACTCTCTCTGTTTCAAAACGGATTGATAGTCAGCTGCAAGCTTATCGCAACAATGGTCCGATAGTCGACAGGCAACGCATCAAACAGTTTTTAGATAATCTCTAATTTCCACTCTACTTTTTTGACTATGAAACGCTCGGTAGTCTCGTGCCGTATTTCGACGGTATGCGGCCGTATGCTCAGTATCCATTTCAGTATTCGCTGCATATTCTCGAGAGTCCTGATGCCGAGCTGGTTCATAAAGAATATCTACATACTGAAAAGTCTAATCCAGCCGAAAGCATCGTCACTACTATGCAAGAACACTTTGGAGATAAGGGAACGGTCATTGCCTGGAACATGAGCTTTGAGAAGAACTGCAATGATGTGCTTGCGACGTTTGTACCGGAAGCCGCAGATTTCCTAAGCGATTTAAACGAGCGAATGGTCGATCTGATGATTCCGTTTTCAAGCGGGGCATATAACGATCACCGATTTAAAGGGAGTGCCAGTATTAAAAATGTTTTGCCGGTGATGGTGCCAGAGCTATCGTATAAAAACCTCGGTATTCAAGAAGGCCAAGCCGCCTCGCGAATCTGGACTCAGACTGTGCTCGATGGAAAGCATGATGGCGACAAGGAAGAAATCCTCAGTGATTTACTGAAATATTGCCAGCTCGACACATTTGCGATGGTGGAAATCTATAGAAAGCTTGTCGAGGATGTGTGAAGCAGAATCGATAGTGCTTGTAGCTCGTTTTTGCCTTTAAAACTAAAGAGTCTATAATAGAAGGTGTAATACAGGAGGTTTTATGAAAGGTTTTTCAGCAAATATCGAAGAAGAGACAGTAGCGAATAATGATTTTCGTCGGGTACTTTATACAGGTAAGCATTCTCAGCTAGTGCTGATGAGCCTTGCGCCAGGTACAGAGATTGGCTCTGAGGTCCATAGTGAAAACGATCAGTTTTTCCGTTTTGAAGCTGGTAGCGGTAAAGTCGTCATCGATGATAATGAATACGAAGTTTCGGATGGTAGTGCAATCATAGTTCCGGCAGGAGCTCGACATAATGTTATCAACACATCAGATAGTGAAGCACTAAAAATGTACACGATTTACTCACCGCCGCACCACAAAGATGGAATCGTCCGTGCGACGAAAGAAGAAGCTCAAGCTGATGATGAGGAATTTGACGGAGCTACCACCGAATAGTTTACAATAGTTATTACTGGATGTTCGATGTGTGGCTTACCATTATAATGTAGCTTTTTTATAGGCTGAGTTTAGTGGTTTTATTATTTTTATTCATATGATAGTATCATCATATGAAAGATATTTCGCTTAATCACTTCTTTGCAACACTTAGTAGTCCACGTCGTGTTAAGGTTCTGCAGCTACTCAATAAGAATGGTCCAACAAATGTTTCTGGAATAGCCGATGGGCTAGAAATCGAGCAATCAGCAATTTCCCACTGTTTGACCAAATTACTGGATTGTCATTTTGTCGAGGTTGAGCAGGACGGTAAAGAGCGGATTTATTCGCTTAATTCTGAGACGATTAAGCCGTTGTTGCGACAAATTGAAACTCACGTCGATAAGTATTGTGTTGAGAGCTGTAATCATAAAAAATAAGGAGAAAGTATGAAACAAAATATCAAACTAATTAAGAAGATAGAAATTGCCACCGATACAATGGCGTTTTATTTTGAAAAACCTGATGGTCTTGAGTTTCGAGCCGGACAATTTTGTGATTTGACACTACTTGATCCGCCAGAGACTGACGCTGAGGGCAATGTGCGAGGATTTTCGTTGGTGAACGCACCATTTGAAGATGATATTATCGTGGCCACACGTATGCGAGATACGGCTTTCAAGCGAGTCCTAAAAGATTTACCGATTGGTACCAAAGTTGAGTTTGACGGTCCATATGGTGATTTTACATTGCATAAAAACGTAGCCATTCCAGCAGTATTTTTGATTGGTGGAATCGGCGTGACGCCAGTTTTGAGTATGATTGCCCAAGCAACATTTGATAAAACTGATCATAAAATTTTGCTTTTGCATTCGAGCCGCACACCGAAAGACTTACCATTCATGGCGGAGTTTACAAAACTCGCAGTTGATAATCCGAACTTTACTTATATTCCAGTCGCATCGGATGGTTCAATCGATGATTGGAAGGGCGAGCATGGTCGAATTGAGAAAGTGATGATTGAAAAATATGTTGAAGATTTAGCGACACCAAAATACTACTTATCTGGTCCGGCAGTTATGGTCAAAGCCATGCGGGAACTATTGAGCGAACTTGGTGCCGACGAAGATAATATTCGTACAGAAGAATTCTCTGGTTATTAAATACTAATCTAAGAATATCTAGGAAAAATTATGGATATATCAAACACGGTCAGAGTGCTTGGATTTACTGGCGCTTTGATTGGTGGCTACGCCTATCTGCCTCAAATCACACACATGATAGAGGAGAGGTGCAGCGCCGGGATAAGCCCGAAAGCATTTCGACTTTGGACGCTCTCTTCCTCATTGGTTCTTACTAATGCGCTTTATTTAGGCGCACCAGTTTTCATATTCCTCTGTGTTATTCAACTTTCAGCTAGTTTCACGATTCTTATATTTAGCATCAGAAATAAAAATCACGTCTGCCAGTCGCATATGGAAAAATTGACTTAGCTTAAACTATTGGTTCAGATGCCAATAGCTCTTTGTCGTTATTAGATTTAGCTAAGTATTAATTTGAGGTTGAATTTGTCTGTTCAAACTATTAATCTTGTTGAAATCGTCTGGCGATAGTTCAAAATCATAGAGTTGGAGATTTTGTTTTTGGTGTTTGGAGCCTACTGCTTTTGGTATTGGTGTGAGGCCGTTTTGCAGATGCCAGCGCAAGATTATTTGGGCGGGTGATTTATCAAGCTTATTAGAAATCTCAACGATTACTTCATCTCGTAAAAGTTCGTTTCCTTCGGCTAACGGCGCGCTGGACTGCACCACTATATAGTTGGCTGTGCAGTATTTACGGATAGTTTTTTGTTGCCGGTACGGGCTAGTTTGGATTTGGTTTACCATTGGGTTAATCGTTCCATGGTTTTGTATTTGCTCTAATTGAGCTGGCCAGAAGTTTGAGACTCCAATCGCCCGAACTTTTTTATTTTTATAAAGTTTTTCCATGGCTCGCCAACTCTCAAGATATTTTTGCTGGTCGGCTGTCGGGTGATGAATTAAGTATAAATCTAGGTAGTCGAGCTCAAGTTGCTGTAAGCTTTTTTCAAATGCAGCTATCGTTGAATCGTAACCTTGGTCTTCTGTGCGAAGTTTAGTAATAACAAACAACTTTGAACGACCGACATTGCTATTGCGAATTGCTTCACCGACGATTGATTCGTTGTCGTAGCTTGGTGCGGTGTCGATCATTCTATAACCATTTTCTATGGCATTTTTTATAACTTCACTACTACTAATCTGCCATGTACCAAAGCCGACTCCTGGCATCATCACGCCATTGTTGAGTTTAATCATATACTTTCCTTGTCTTTCAGTTCTTCGACATTTGGATAGGTAATATTTTTATTTTTTACTTGTGCGAAACTTGTTAGTTTTTCGTTCTGTGTTTTTCGCTCATCAAAAATATCGACAACCTGCCAATCACGTACTAGCAGTGCATCTCCGATCATACTACGATGACAGCGCCATGGGACAGCTTCGGCGCACATAACGGTGGTTGTTTTTTCTCTTGCTAAACTTTCGAGTTGTTCTAATCCTTCCTGAAATTCATCAGTTTGCATATAGTCAGCGTAGCCACGAAAGCTTTTGTTGTGCCAGCCTTGGTTGATTGATGTTTTATTGGTATTACGTAAGCCGCCGAGCTTTTCAATGTGGGTGTAAGAGATATTTTGCCTAGGAAGGTCTTGCTCTAGGGTATCATGATTAAACTGTGGCACGTGTCGAGACTTTGGTACGGTGCGGACATCTATTAATTGTGTAATTTCATATTTATTAAGAATTTCTATGAATTTATCAAATTCACGTGTCGAGTGGCCGATGGTGTAAATGATTAAGTTCATATATCTAGTATAATACATAGAGATAGAGGACAGTTTATGGAGCAAGAATTTCTACAGAAAATTATGGAGCATGAGAGCAATGCTGTGTTTACTGAGCGTGGTTGGAAGCCGCTATTTACTGGTTCGGAAGGTTCAAAAATAGTTATTGTTGGTCAGGCTCCGGGTATTAAGGCTCAAATGAGCGGAATACCATGGAATGATAAAAGCGGCCAGAGGTTAATCGAGTGGTTAGGGATAACAGAGACCCAGTTTCGTGATCCAGCCATAATTTCCCACTTACCAATGGATTTTTATTACCCAGGTAAAGGTCGCTCAGGAGATTTGCCACCACGGAGTGATTTCGCAGCACGTTGGCATCCAAAGATTTTGGATCAGATGCCAGACGTAAAACTGGTACTTTTAATTGGGAACTACGCCCAGAAGTATTATTTAGGTAAGCGTGTGAGGCGAACCCTGACAGAAACTGTTTTTAATTATGAGCAGTACTTACCTGAATTTTTCCCACTTGTGCATCCTTCTCCACTTAACTTTCGCTGGCAGACTAAGAACCCGTGGTTCGAGCAAAAAGTAGTGCCAAAACTGAAACTGGAAATTGCGAGGATTAGTAACTACTATTCAAGTTAATAATTAGGCCTAGTCGAAAAGGAGTTAATTCAACAGGAAATGAGATTACTATGGTATGAAGCTCGTATGAATCTCATCATATTTATCACTGTATTTTTCATAATTTTCAGTTGGTGCCTGCGTTGAAACTATAAATATTTCATCTTTGTTATTTTTCATAAATGTTGTTTTAGCTTTGACTCTACCGCTTTCACCATCGTAGGTTGTGATCATTCGAAACGACGGATTACCTTTAAACGTTTGCTCTGCGTAGTACTCAACAGTAGTATTTTGATTTTGTTTTACTATACTGTCTTTGAATATCTCTAGGTAATTATCCTTATATTTGTCTTTTTCATCTTTTTTGGCCATGTAAACAACTTCGATTTGACCGGTTACTTTGCCAGAATCATCAACTTCATCTTTAAAGAACACGCTTTCGGCACCGTCGAAAGTATCAGTCTCTTTTTTCCATTTTTCTGGATATTGAACGGTGTAACCGTGAGTCGGGTCTTTATATTCAGTTAGCGTTAGCGAAGATCCTGAGAAGATGGCTACCACAACAATAAAGAAAAATATCATTTGAAAGAAACCAACTATTAGTGATGCTATGATTCCACCAATAGCCATGCCTTTACCGCCAACCCCAGGCTTTTTAGTTTTCACTAAACCGGCAATTGATAGTCCAAGTCCAATGAGTGGGATAAAGAATGCAAGAATTAAACCCCACAAGGCCAATGGATTTTTGCCATTTTTATTACCGTTGTTCGGCATAGGGGCCTGGCTATTATTGTCGGGTGGTGGATTATTATTTTGTGGTTGTGGTTGTGGTTGTGGTTGTGGTTGTGGATTGTCGGCTGGTGGGTTGGGTGGTGTTTTATCTGGCTTACTATCGCCACCAATCAAATCTTTGTCAGCATTATAAACACCCTCCATCATAAGTTCGGTCGGACGGTCTTTGGCATTAGTATACGTTCCAGCGACTGCGCCACTTCTAGCTATGCCTAATTTGCGAAGAGTATCGAGTTTTCCCACGGGTTCCTCCTTGAATTATTACTTAATTCCTCACTTATAATTGTACTCCTATGCAACAGATTATAGAAATTGATCTCGTTGCAATAAATTTTTAGTTATATTTTTTATTCAGCTTTTCCTCAGGAAACAAATCTATAGTAGGGTTCAGTCTGGATTATATGATTCACTCACAAAGTACTACATACCAGTGGATGAATCGTAATACATTCGGCGATCATCTAAGTGGGGGTAAATCTTATAGAAACAGTGAACTAATATATTGGAAGATTAATTAAATTAAGGAGAAGTATGAAAAAGAATCAATCAAAATTAATGGTTGCAGCCGCAGCGCTGACCATTACAGGTGCAAGTTTATTCGGCATTAACGGGGTATCAGCCGCGAATAATTCCAACAGTGAATCATTAGTTGATAGACTGACAACCAAATTTGAACTAAATAAAGATGAAGTTAAAAAAGTTGTCACCGAATTTAAAGAAGAGAAAAGTGTAGAGCATGACGCAAAACGACTGGAAGATCTGCAGGCAAAAGTTGATGACGGCACGATAACTGCTGAACAAAAGACCAAGCTTGAAGCTAAATTTAAAGAAATGGGAGCTGCTGGAGACGCAATCAAAGATTCTGATAAAACCGATGAAGAAAAACACGATGCGATGAAAGCTCAACGTGATGAATTTAAGCAGTGGGCAGAGGATAACGGTATCTCACTAGATAAGATCCGTCCAGAAGGTAAGGAACGTGGCCATCACAGGCACGGCGGAGTTGGGCCCGGTGGTCCTGATGGTGGTGAAGTCGATATGAAAGGAGAAGAAGGCTAACACTTTCCAGTCGAAGACCCGCGAACTTGCAGGATTATCTGCAGGTTCTCGGGTGATAAGGCATACTGTTAATATGAGAATTTTAGTGGTTGATGATGAGAAAAAGATAGCTAATGCGCTTAAGAAGGGACTTGAGCAAGAAGCATTTGCGGTTGATGTAGCTTATGATGGTGAGGCTGGATTGAGCGAAGTTCAGAATGAAAGCTACGATTTAATTGTTTTAGATCGTATGATGCCGGTAATGAGCGGCAGCGAGGTTTTAAAACAAATGCGAAACGACGGCAATCATACACCTGTTTTATTTTTAACCGCTAAAGACAAACTATCCGATAAGGTCGAAGCACTCAATGCGGGCGCTGATGATTATTTGGTCAAACCGTTTGCATTTGATGAATTATTGGCACGAGTTCGGGCACTTTTGCGCCGACCTACGAAAGCAATTTCAACAGAGCTTGTCTATAAAGATTTACGTTTAAAGTCTGAAGATCTTTCAGTTTTTCGAAAAGAAAAGAAGATCGAACTGTCGAAAAAAGAGTTTGCGTTGCTTGAGTACATGATGCGAAATGCCGGTGCCACACTATCTAAAGATATGATTATGCAGCACGTCTGGGATTTTGATGCTGACATTTTACCAAACACAGTCGAAGTATTCATCGCCAACCTACGCAATAAAATTGAAAAGCCATTTCGCGGTAAAAAATATATTCAAACGGTTCGCAGTCTTGGCTATCGGTTTGGAGAAAAAAAATAATGTTTCATTCTGCTACCCTCAGACTAACTGCTGTATTCGCGTTCATATTACTATTAATAAGCATTTTCTTTAGTTTGAACTGGTATCAAGCTGCTAAAAGCGAGCTTGATGCTGGTCTACGGAGAAGAGACAAATTAATTGAAAAAGGCTACGATTTTTTACGCCGCTCACCGCCAAAATTCATCGATGAAAGATTAGAAATCCGAGATGAGGCAATAGCCTCGATACAGCGACGGATAATTATGAGTAATATTGTTATCATTGTAATTGGTGGCCTAGGTAGTTATTTTCTGGCTCATGAAATATTAAAACCAATCGAACAAGCCCATGAGGCTCAAAAACAATTCACAGCTGATGCATCACATGAACTTCGCACCCCACTTACTGCCATGAGAACCGAGATAGAAGTTGCTTTACGAGATGATAAAATAACTAAAGAACAAGCTATTAATCTTTTGGGAAGTAATTTGGAAGAACTAGAGAAAATGTCCAGTCTTTCTGAGAACTTGTTACTCTTATCTGCTCAGGATTTTTCTAAAAACCAAACCAATTTAAGCTCAATAGAAATCACAAAGTTACTTGAAGATGTGTTGATAAAAGTCACACCAATCGCCAAAGACAAATCGATAACTATTGAAAATAAATTGCAACCCGCCAAAGTGCAAGCCGATCCAAAACAACTGTCAGAATTGCTAACAATATTAGTTGAGAACGCCATCAAGTATAGTCAAAAGGGGCGGCAAATTGTTGTCAGTGGCGAGAGTAATTCAAAACAGCAATATGAATTGTCGGTTTCAGATTCTGGTATAGGTATTGACCAGAAGGATCAACAAAAATTATTTGATAGATTTTACCGCGTTGACGAATCACGTTCTTCGCAAACTAGCAATGGATTTGGACTAGGATTGTCAATCGCCCAACAAATCGCTAAAAACCATAGTACTGAAGTTATAGTGAATAGTGAGCTTGGGAAAGGTTCAAAATTCAGTTTTAAACTTAAATTATTGTAATAGCCTGCGTAGAAGCTGATGATAAAGTTTGGCAGCAAATTACCTCGGCTTTAAAAAAAGTAGTTTGTTGAGTTGATAAAACTTATGTTAATATTTCCTTATGAGTAAAAAAATTACATCGAAGCAGTTCATGGGTTTACGAAAATTCAATCTAATCATGGCAGCTGTTCATGCCTTACAAGGTTTTGCAATTCTGGCACTGAGTAAAGACTTTAGCTTGCCAGTAAGTGGCAGTTTTCTAAGCTTCAATCAGGTGACTCGTTCGCTCGAACCAGCCAACACTGAACTCTTTAACATATCACTTCCAATTTTGATTGTCGGCTTCTTGTTTCTTTCGGCCGTGGCTCATTTGGTCATAGCAACTGTTTACAACAAACAATACAACAGTGATCTCTCAAAAGGCTTGAACAAAGCCCGTTGGATTGAGTATGCATTGTCGGCTAGTACGATGATGATCCCGATTTCTTTGCTAGTTGGTATTTACGACTTTATGAGTTTGGCGATGATTTTTGCACTGACAGCCATCATGAATCTACTTGGTTTGGTGATGGAAATCCATAACCAAACAACAGAGAAGACAAATTGGCTTAGCTATTACATCGGAAGTTTTGCGGGAATCGTGCCGTGGCTGGCAATTGGTTTTTATTTTTGGCTATCGGCTGATCAGGGTAGTAAACCACCAACTTTTGTCTACTGGATATTTGTTTCTATCTTCGTCTTCTTTAGTAGCTTCGCAGTAAATATGATCTTACAATATAAAAAAATTGGTCCATGGAAAAACTATATTTATGGTGAGAGAGCGTATGTTGTTCTCAGCCTTGTTGCGAAGTCTGCACTTGCATGGCAGGTTTTCGCCGGCACACTTCGCCCATAACTAACACTGTCTATATTAAATTTCAGTTGATAAATAAGCTATAATGGCTTTAATGAAGAAGCTAGTTATAACCCAGCCGATGGGTCTTAGTCATGATCAGTTGTCTGATTTAAAAAAGATTTTTGATGTTAGATGTTTTGACACTATTTCAGAAAACACAGAGCAATGGCTGAGTCGTGTTGAAGGTGCTGAGCTTATTTATACTAATATCAAGGGAATTGATTATGCTTGGCGTTCTTTGAAAAACGTATTTGTAACACTTCCCTTTGTCGGTATTGGGTGGCTCGATATTGATGTGCTTAAAGCTAACAATGTTGTAGTTTCCAACAGCCCAGGCTGTAACCGAGTAGCAGTTAGCGAGTGGATTGTTGCGATGCTTTTGGATTATTCTCGTAACTTTTCTGGATATGTAAAAACTAATGAAATAAGTGGTCCTATTCCACCTAAAACAAAGAGTTTACACGGCAAAACAGTTTGTATAATTGGCAAAGGTCGGATAGGTCTGCGAACTGGCCGAGTTCTTTCGGCCATGGGTATGATTGTTACTTATTACATTCGTGGTGATATTCTTGCTGACAAGATTTTACATGCTGATTATATTATTGATTGCCTTAGTCTGAACGAGTCAACGTTTGGTTTTTATGATTATAGGTTTTTTGAAAAAGTTAAACATGGTGTGGTATTTGTGTCGATTAGCCCAAACCAAACACAAGACATGCAGGCTATCCTAAACGGTTTAGAAACTAGCAAAATAGAACATTATATAACCGACAATGCTGCATCGATAATTTTTGACACTCATGATGAAACCTACAAAAAGCTAAAGACAAATAATCAAATTATTATTACACCGCATATTGCAGCATACTCGGATATAACTGTTAAGGCTGCTAGTAAAATTTGTATCGAGAACCTCAAAGCCTATAATGCCGGAAAACCCCAAAACACAATATATTAGTCATCAATAAGATATACTAAAATTTATGATAAAAGCAGTATTCTTTGATTTTGATGGAGTATTGACTCTCGAATCAAGTGGATCCTACACAGTCGCAAAATTTCTAGAGGCAAAAATTGGTATTGACCATGACAAAATAAAAAATACTTTGATACGAAGACACAGAGAAATACTCACTGGTGCTTTGGACTACGAACAGGAGCTCGACACGATAAATCATGAGCTTGGCTCGACGATTACTAGGGATTTATTGCTGCAAGCAATGGTTGCGCTCACTCCAAACAAAGCGATGTTGAACGTGGCAAAAAGCTTGCGAGAGAAAGGCGTGTTTATTGGTATAATCACTGATCAATCAGCAGTAAGAATCAAAATGATTCGACAGAAATTTATACTTGACGAAAAATTTAATCGAATTATAGCTTCTGGTGACGTGGGACACACTAAGAAAGATATTGAGATATTCCAATTGGCTGTTGATGGACTTGAAGTTGCTTCAGACGAAATTTTATTTATCGAAAATACAGAGTCTAATCTAGAAATTCCTAAACTGCTTGGTTGGCAAACGTATTTTCACGATGATGCTAAGAACGACATGAATCGCTTGCGGGATTTTCTGAAAAGTCATGGATAGAGGTGTACAATAAAAATATAAACAGGTAGTTACTATGAAGAAGGGCAAACTCAACAATATTTTTTTAATAATCACGGCGATTATCGCGATTATTGTCGCATTCGTTGGTGGTTTTTTTATCGCTGCCGAAAGCAGTAAAGATAAGACAAAAACAGGCGAGATTACCGAACAGCAACGCTAGTTCATTGAGATGAAAACTAAGAAATATTTTATATTATTTGATGTTTAAGTGTATACTTAAACTTGATGATTATTGAAGTAGAAAATATACAAAAGATATTTGACGACAGCCAGGGTCGTACTGTTGCCATAAAAGACATCAGCCTACAGGTAAAAAAAGGTCAAATACTAGGTCTACTCGGCCCTAACGGTTCTGGTAAAACGACTCTAGTCGATATTTTGGCGACATTATCACGCCCAACTGGCGGATCGGCACGTGTAGCAGGGATTGATGTTGCAAAAGACCCAGCAAAAGTCAGAGAGAAAATCGGTTTGGCTGGTCAATTTGCAGCAGTTGATGAGAACCTAACCGGTCGTGAAAACCTAGAAATGGTTGGTCGACTTTATCACCTAGGAAAAGTTGAAGCTAAGAAACGAGCAGCTGAGGTTTTAAAAAGAATTTCACTCGAAGATGCAGCCGATAGAACCGTCAAAGGTTATTCTGGTGGTATGCGTCGTCGCCTCGACCTCGGTGCAAGTTTGCTCTATAGACCAGAAGTTCTGTTCCTCGATGAGCCTACAACTGGACTTGACCCAAAGACACGAATCGATCTCTGGGGTCTAATTCGAGAAATGGTTGATGATGGCACTACGTTACTTCTAACCACCCAATACCTCGAAGAGGCAGACGAGCTGGCTGACAATATCGTCGTTATTAATAAAGGCGAAGTAGTGGCAGAAGGAACCAGCAATGAACTGAAAAAAGCTCTTGGTGCCGATCAGTTGTCTTTTGAGCTCAGTGACCGCAGCAAAACGAAGCAAGCTAAAAGCGCTCTCGATAAAGCAAGAATAGCCACGAGTCCTATCAATTTTGATCGCACTGGCGCAGTTATGTACACCGTTAAAAATGGTGTTAAAGACCTTGAAGCCAGTATTGACGCTCTCAGAAATGCCAAAATAGAAATTTCCCACGTCAGTTTGGCGCAACCGAGCCTCGATGATGTTTTCTTGCAATTGACAGGAGACAGTGATGAATAAATTTAATGTGATAATCAACGACACTTGGGTTGTAACATTACGAAATTTAATCAAATATAAGCGTGTACCGCGTTTGATTATCTTCAGCACGGTTCAGCCATTGATGATATTATTGTTGTTCAACTTTGTCTTTGGTGGCGCGCTTCGTCTCCCACCAGGAATTGATAAATACATAATCTTCCTGTTACCAGGCATTATGGTCCAGGTCGTATTGTTTGGCTCAACTCAAGCAACGATTGCTATGGCAGAAGACCTTAATCAAGGAATTATAAATCGCTTTAAGTCGCTTCCGATGAGCCGATTTGCTGTTGTAGCTGGTCGAGCATTCACTGATCTCGTTCGTAACGCCAGTGTCTTGAGTACGATGGCGATTCTCGGTTTTCTAATTGGGTTTGAGCTAGGTGGCACAATTTGGCAAGCTTTGGCTGCTTTCGGAATTGTTTTGCTGTTTAGTTTCAGTATGAGTTGGGTTAGTACAACGATTGGGCTATTAGCCAAAGATCCAGAGAGCGCTCAGGCGTTAGGTTTAATATGGGTCTTTCCGTTAGCATTTGCTAGCTCTATTTTTGTTCCGACCGAGACTATGCCGGATTGGTTGCAGCTTTTTGCGGATAATCAACCAGTTTCTCGTGTAGCAAGTGCTGCTCGTGAACTAACGCTCGGCGCAGGAAACTACGAGAACGTTATCCCAGCAATCTTATGGTCATTGGCTATTATGGTTGTGTTTGCCACAATTTCGAATAGACTCTACAAAAAAGCTTAATAGCTTCACTATATATAACTAGCTCATGTATCATTAGTAATGATGAACATGATATTTGCTGCCATATTTCTTGGGCTTGAATGGTTTGCTCGCGCGGGTGGTGGTGGGTCATCTGGCAGTGGCGGTTCTTACGGCGGCAGTTCTTCGAGTGGCAGCGGAAGAGGTGACGGTTTTATTGTCTTATTCTTGCTTGCTGCTGTTTTGGCTGTTGTTGCTGTTATTTTTCCATTTCGTATTGTGACTGGCATGATTCGAAAGTCATCTCAAAATGACCCAGAGGATATAGGCTTTAGTATGCCTGCTATTAGTGCTGGCACTGTAATCGACCTAATCATAACCATAGGTTTATCGTTTTTCGCAATTTGGATTGGTTTACTGTTCTTTCCGATTGCATTAATTGGTGTCATGCTCGGTGCGCGTAATTGGAAAAAGTTCCGTACGATTAAGCGAGATAAACGCAACGCTGATAAGCTGTCAACCGCTGCACAAAAAGACCATATCTGGAGCTACGAAGTCGTCAAACCACGAACTGAATTCGTATTTAATAGTTTTCAAAAGGATTGGAGCGAATTAAATTACGTTAATATGCAGACTTATCTGACTCCTGAATTTTATCAGCATAACTTCCTGTTGTTAGAAGCAATCAAAGAGATTGGTCGTCAGGACAAAATCAGTGAAATAAAAATAAAGTCGATTGATATTTCTCAAGTTGTCGACAGCGAGCAAGATGACCAGGACTGGATGGCGGTTAAGATTGCAGCTTCTCTTCAAGATACTTTAGTCGAAACGGATACCAATAGTAAACTGAGTACAGGTGTCGAAAATTTTGCTGAAACTTGGTATTTCCAACGTAGTGGTGATCAGTGGCTACTTGGTAATATTTTGCCTGACACTGCTCAACAAAGCTCCGCGGTTGCCAGCCTGCAGAAATTTGCTACTGATAATAGTATGTTCTATAAACTTGACATGGGGCGATTGCTGATTCCGAAGCGCGGTGAACTATTCGGAGCTGGTAGTTTTCAACGCTCCGACATAAATAATCACATCATTGGTAAGTGGGACGATTTATTAGTGCAGCTTTATACACTTGATTTATTTTTGAACAATGATGATGAATCTAACAAAAAGAAGAGCTACCTTATTGGACAGATAAGTTTACCGAAGAGTTATGGTGGTATCATTATTCATTGTAGCGACAGCGAATCGTTTAAGCTGTTTGGCAAAAAGTCTCCGAAAGGCTACCAAAAAGTTGAACTCGAGTGGGGCGACTTTAATAAACAGTATAATGTTTATGCTACTAACCTTGAACAAGTAACCGTCTTTGAATTGCTCAATCCAAAGTTTATGATCGATCTGCACGACTTTAATCTGCCGATTAACATTGAAGTTATCGATAATGTTGTCTACTTCTACTGTAAACTCCGTAAGGACAGCCAAGAGTATTCAACAATGCTTGATGTCCTCAAGCGAGCTCATAAAGAACTCAAGCGCTAATTTTACTTTAAGCTCGAGGCTGTTTACACTAGTAGGAAGTTTCTTAATGAAAGGTTTCTATGCGATATTCTAAAATATTTGGCCGTACGTCAAAGACTGAAGGTGCAAAATACACAATCAAGTCCCATAAGCTATTAACGCAGGCAGGCTTTATTCGCGAATCAACAGCTGGTCGGTACTATTTTCTGCCGTTAGGCCTTAAAGTCCATAACAAAGTAGTTGATATAGTTCGCAAACACATGAACAAAGCCGATGCTCAGGAAATGATGACTCCAGTGTTGCACCCACTTGGGCTTTGGCAGGAAACAAACAGAACTGACACGGCTGGTTTCGAGTTAATGGTAATGAAAGATCGCCGCGATGCTTCGTTTGCGCTTGGCGGTACGGCCGAGGAAATGATGGTCGATGTTGTGCGGAACTTTAACATTAGTTATAAAGACCTGCCATTTAACATCTATCAGTTTTCCATGAAATTCCGTGATGAATTACGTTCAAGAGGTGGGTTGCTGCGAGTTAGAGAGTTTGTTATGAAAGATGCATACAGCTTTGGTACAGAAGATCAGTTCAAGAAAACATACCAACAAATGTGGAAAGCATATCAAGCAATTTTCGATGAGCTCGGCTTGAAAGTTGACGTCATTGAAGCTGACAATGGCTACATTGGTGGTGAGTACTCACATGAATTTGTAGCTGAAAGTGAAATCGGTGAGAGTACCTACTTTGTTACCGAGGATGGTAGCTATAAGGCTCATGAAGATGTGGCTCAGTTTGTTTTCGAAACTCAGCAGAGTGACGAGGAAATAAAACCACTACAAGAAGTCGAGGGTAAGAAAATTATTGGTGTCGAGATGCTAGCCAAGCATCTTGGCATTAAAACCACTGACACAACTAAAACGATCTTATTCGAAAGTGAGCAAGGAGATGTCGTAGCTGCAGCAATTGGTGGCGAGTATGAGGTTAATAAAACGAAGCTAGAGTCGATTATTGGTGGTTCACCGTTGACACTAGCAAGTGCTGAAACCGTTAAACGAGTTACTGGCGCTGAAGTCGGTTATGCTGGGGTTTTAAATCTTCCCAAAGAAGTCCGTGTCGTTATGGATGAGTCAATGAAAGGTAGAAAAAACTTTGAGATGGGCGCCAATAAAACTGATTTTCATACAATCAACGTTAATTTTGGTCGCGACATCGATGAACCTGATGAGTTCCATGATATAAAATTAGCTAAGGCTGGTATGAAAGCTCCAAATGGCAAAATATTGATAGAGAAAAAAGGTATTGAGGTCGGTAATATTTTCCAACTCGGTTATCATTACAGTAAGCTTATGGAAGGTGCTACCTACACTGATGAAAAAGGTGAACAGCAACCATATTATATGGGCTGTTACGGTTTTGGTATCGGTCGAACGATGGCGGCAATTGCCGAGATTTTTGCTGATGATAAGGGTCTTGTTTGGCAGGAAAATATTGCGCCAGCTCAAGTGTTCTTACTTAGCATAGGCAACGACGAAACAGTTATCAATGCGGCTGATGAGTTATACAGACAGCTTAAGGACAGAAATATCGAAGTGATTTATGACGATCGAAAACTGAGGCCAGGTGAAAAGTTTGCTGATGCTGATTTGATTGGTGTTCCGCACCGCGTGGTCATAAGCCCAAAAACTGTGGAAGCTAATAAGGTAGAGTACAAACACCGTACTAGCAGCGAGAATCAGCTACTCGGTCTCGATGAGCTGTTTGAAAAAGTCAGCTAATTGGTTTTTTTAAACAGCGTTTAGTAGTTCGATTTGTTCGAGTAATGCTCTAGCCGACTCGGCACCTTTGTCGCTAAGGTTCTCAAACAACATATCAAATTCAGTTTCGACGGCATTTTTCGCTTGCGGTGCTAGCAGGCATGAAGCAACTGGCGTGCTGGTCGAAAGTGATAGATGCATAATCAAATCGAGTGAACTCTGAGCAACGAATTCGTGGCGATAGATGCCGCCATCAATTATTAAACCGAATGCGATAATACCGTCGACTTGCTGGTTCTTAATTAGTCTTTTGCACATGATTGGAACCTCTAAAACGCCGGGAACTTCTTTTAAAATAATTTGTTTTTCGATGTCCAAACCAAGCTTTTTCAACTCCGCCACCGCGCCATCAACGCTTGAGCGAACTAGTGTTGTGTGTGTACGTTCACGTGCTTCCATGTGGCTTAAGCTTGCTGAAACCAAGCCGATTTTAAGTTTTGATATATCCATAATTACTCCTTTTTACTATTGTTTACGTTTCCGGAAATAAAAATGTCTTGTTCGATCTGCTGTGATTCAATTCCTGTTAGTTGTAGTGATTCAGAAATAGTTTCAAAGCCGCTACCACCAATAGATGGAAGTGACTCATCACCACCGATAATTACCGGTCCATAAAATGCATAAATCCTGTCAACTAGTTTGGCATCGATAAAGCAACTTATTACTTTACTCCCACCTTCGACAAACAGACTGATAATATTACGAGCATATAACTCATCAAGCAATTGCCTTAACTCGATTGATTCTGTAGGCAATGTTACCAAGATAATTCCTCGGTTTTCAAATTCTTTAATCCGGCTTAGTGTCGCTTTTTTAGTGGTAAATATAATCACATTTTTATCTCGCAAAACTCGGGCATCGAGTGGTGTACGAAGCTCTGAGTCTAGTACGATTCGTAGTGGATCACGAGCTGACGAATCACGAACCCCGAGATGTGGATCATCAGCCAGCACAGTATTAATACCGACGATAATAGCCTGATAATTACCACGTAGTTTCCGAGCTACTGTTCGTGATTTTTCAGAAGTAATCCATT
>CAZUNB010000022.1:0-4174 GCA_964622235.1 uncultured Candidatus Saccharibacteria bacterium
AAACTGGTGAGATTCAAGACGAGTATGAGCCGGGTTTGAGCGAACAAATTGATGGTCCTCTCGCATACTTAGGCGTGGGTATGCTTGCGGTTGCTGTGCTTGGAAAGGTGGTCGGCCCCAGGGTTAATCGTAGATTTACTGATTGGCGTGAGCATAGAATAGCTGAAAAATTTATGAAAAAACATGAATCGACGATTCAGTCTCTCAAGCATGAAAGAGTAAAAAATGCTGAATCGGGCACTGTAAGAGAGGAAAATCTTGCAAGACACCAAGCAGTTAGTAGCGCTATTACCCGTATAAACGAAATTGAATCTCGCGCTAGAATGTAGACTATCCAGTCTTTTAAAGTTAATATGTACAAAATTTGGTAGTGTTAGTGTATGGAAATTGAGTTTAAACAGTTGGCGGATGCGGTTAATGATGCAATCAAAAAGCTAGATATTGCTGTCAAAGAAAAAGAGATTGCCGAGATTGAGATTGAGCAAGCCAGTCCTGATTTCTGGAACGATCAATCTAAGGCGCAAGCTAAGACGAAGCGATTGGCGCGAATGCATGAAACGGTTGAGCCGTGGCGCCTACTCGAACAAGAAGTTGCCGACATTATAGAGCTTAGTGGAGGTGATGACAGCCAGCTAAGTAATGAGAAACAAGCAGCCATAGCGAGGTATCAGGCACTACACGGCCAACTACTGCTTGGCGGTCAATACGACAGCGAAGACGCCGTTCTGAGCATCCACGCTGGCACTGGAGGCACTGATGCTATGGATTGGGCAGGAATGCTGCGGCGTATGTATGTCCGCTACGCTCAGAGCCAAAAATGGAAGGTCGAGCAAATCACTGAATCGGCCGGTGATGAAGCTGGTATCAAGTCAGTCACATTGGAAATTAAAGGCACGAATGCGTTTGGCTTACTAAAAAGTGAACACGGCGTACATCGCTTAGTTCGACTTAGTCCATTTAACTCAGACAATCTTCGCCAGACTAGCTTTGCGCTGGTTGAAATAACCCCACTGATTGACGAGCCTGGTGATATTGAGATTGACGATAAAGACCTACGGATTGATGTTTATCGGGCTGGTGGGCATGGTGGCCAGAGCGTTAACACGACCGACAGTGCGGTCCGCGTGACCCACATTCCAACAAATATTGTTATTTCGATTCAGAACGAGCGTTCACAGATTCAGAATAAGGAAACCGCAATGAAGATATTAAAGAGTAAATTAGCTCAGCTCGCCGAAGAACAACACGCTGAAAAAATTGCTGATATCAAAGGTCCAGATACAAAAGCGGCATGGGGAAACCAGATCAGAAATTATGTGCTTCACCCGTACAATATGGTCAAAGACACCCGTACATCCCACGAAACTTCTGATACAAGCGCCGTGCTCGATGGTGAAATCTCAGATTTCGTCCAAGCCTATCTCGCCTCCCAAGTTGGTAAATAACAAATAACTTTATTGACAAATATATTATTTAGTGTTAATATGTCTTAGTATTAATAAAAAAACAAAAAGAGAAAAAAATGACAGAATCTTCATCTTCTAACTACGCCGAACAAAGACCAGATGATGTTGAACAGCACCATACACCAACAAGACTTAGGTCACTTGGACGGTCTGCTCTCACATTTGCCGAGGGTCACTGGAAAGGCATAGGTGGAGCCGGGCTGACGCCTGCTTTGATAGATGGTGTAACTGGATGGAACAATGCCTTATTGGATAAGGCTGGTCTTGTCACAGTAGGTGTTTCTTTAGTTTCAGGAATTGCGGGTGCAGCAGAGAGATGGCATTCTGGACGAGGATCAGATGGTGCAACGCACAGTGAAGTATCTATTCAGGCTGATGAAGAACAAGAAATCCCTCCTGCATAGCTTAGCTGGCAATTATTGAGTCAGATATAATGTCAATAAAAAATAAAGAATAAAGAATAAAACAATGAAAACAGAAAGCACAGATCAATCTCAACAAGAATTAGGTGAAGATCGTCCTGATAGTACCGAGTTTTTTAAAGTAGAAGATTTCAATGCACGACTTGATGCAGCATTAGATGGCAGTGACTTCGATACTAGTAATCCCGAGATTACACAATCGATTGAGAGTTTTTACGCTGATCATTATGCTCTTGCAGAGATTGTTGATTCTGCGCTTGAAGGTTCATTGGATACTCAGACAGCAGATTTTTTAATCGATTCATTCAACCATATGAAGCAGGGTGATTCAGGAGAGCGAGACCTTTCTGCAAACTATATAATTGCAGCTAGTGTCAAAAATCTTGCTGAGTCAGTGCGTGATGATTTACAAGAAAAAACTGATGATACGGATACTGACAATTTAGTTATGTCCGGTAATACTTTAGGCGCCGCTATTCAGTGTTTTGGTATGTTATTTATGGAAGATTCCATAGGTATAACAACAGTGGATGAAGCAGAACTTGAAGTTCTCGCAGATTTGCACTCGAAGTTGACTGATAAAATTACTGAAGTATCCGAAGAGAATGGTAGCAGGGTACAGGTAGTTGAAGGAAAAATTTCATCAAAAGTTTGGTATCTTAATGAGAAAGGACAACAGAGTTCAGCTGAGTTGAGTAATATTGAACGCATTAGGGATGAAATAGGGTATGGTCAACAGAGTTTCTGGCAAGATGTTCGCTATGCAGGCCAGCTGGAGTTCCACAACTCAGGATTCCTAGGAAAGATCTATGCTGCAGGAGGGGTAATGCCAAGAACAGAACAGGTGCGAAGAGGCCTCGGCATGTCTGCCCAGAACGGCGCCGAAAAAACTGAAATGCACTCCAACGTTCCTCATTTTTCAGAAATGTATGACCCGTTTAGCTATAAGCAAGGCGACACTCTCAATGATGGAGCGACTAATCCTGGAACTATAGCGTTTCCACTTTCCAGCATTATCAGCGTTGCTCCATATGCTCGTGATTCAGAGTATGCGGTTGTTGAATATCATAGTAGTACGGATCACGTGCATGTTAATAGAGGTACTCATCAGATTGGAGTTGGTAACTTTGACCAAGCTGGCATGTCGGGACAAGATAGAGTGTTCTTTGCATCTCCTCGTCAAAATGACCCCGATAATATGCCTGATAATTTTGCAATTCCAATAGGTGTTGGTGGAAAAGAGTCTGAAGCGATTGTTATATTTAATGATGATGGCGAAGAAAAACGGGCTGCTAAACGCATAGGGAATGGTGAGAGCTATCCGAAAGTAGTTAAAGTTGAGGAAGATGGATTCGAAGCCGATATGAATCAGCTACAGGATGAGTCAATCGATAAGCATGGTTCAAATAATTTGGTGGTTCCATTAAGAAGGGGAGTTTTTCGTTTTGCAGCAGAAGGAATGCACCCCTATGCTATGGCGGAAAGAGAGAGGGCAACATTTAATGTAAATCCAGTGCTAGCATTAGCATCGTAAGTACATATTGCTTTTTTGGTTGAATTAAAATCAATTGAATATATAGATAAAGCCATCCAACAATCTGTTATAATAACCTGATATGAAGAGAAATCTAGCATTAGAAAGTAGTAAATCGGTCGATCAGCAAGTTATGTTGATGGGCTGGGTGAATAGTCGCCGTGATCATGGTGGTGTTATTTTTATCGATATTCGGGATGAGTCAGGCATAGTTCAGCTAACTATTCATCCTGATCATCAAGCAGCTTTTGAGATTGCAGAGGGTGTTCGTGATGAGTACGTGCTAAAAGCTTCTGGAAAAGCCATCAACCGAGAAGCCGGACTAATAAATAAAGATATTGCCACTGGTGAGGTCGAAATAGTTGTAGAAGAGCTAGAAATTCTCAATAAATCTGATCCACTCCCATTCAGCGTTTCAAAAGACAACCAGGTTGCGAACGAAGAAACTCGCCTAAAGTATCGGTATCTTGATTTACGTCGTGAGAAAATGCAGAGAATGTTAAAACGGCGATCAGAAATGTATAGCTACATTCGTAAATACATGGAAAAGAACGATTTTACGGAGATTACAACTCCAATTCTGGCAAATTCTAGTCCAGAAGGAGCGCGAGACTTCGTAATCCCATCGCGCTTCCAGCAAGGTAAATTTTATGCCTTGCCTCAAGCTCCACAGCAGTTCAAACAACTACTTATGGTGGGCGGCGTTCCACGCTATTACCAGCTTGCGGCATGTTTTCGTGATGAAGACCCTC
>CAZUNB010000022.1:4184-18124 GCA_964622235.1 uncultured Candidatus Saccharibacteria bacterium
AGCCGACCGACTCTATGGAGAATTTTATCAGCTCGATATGGAAATGGCTTTTGTTGAAGACGGTGATGAAGTTCGAAAAATGATGGATCCGTTGATGACAGAGCTTGTGACAGATTTTGCTGGCAAGAAACTTACCTTTAAAAATGTTCCGCGGATTACCCATGACGAAGCGATGAACACCTATGGGAGCGATAAGCCTGATTTACGGTACGACATGAAGCTGACAGATTTGAGTGATGATTTTGCTGATACAAAGTTCTCTGTTTTCGGTAAGGCGATAAAAGATGGTGGAGTGGTCAAGGCAATTAATGTTAAAGGTGCCTCTACTTTAAGTCGTAAAGAAATAGATGCGTTTACAGAAATAGCTATGCAAAACGGCGCCAAAGGACTCGCCTATATACTGTTTACAGAGACAGAAATAAAGTCGCCTATTGCAAAATTCATGACTGAACAAGAAATTGAGGCAATAAAGACTAAATTCAATGTAGAGGACGGTGACGGAATTTTCTTTGGCGCTGGTATAAAGGATGAGGTCAACAAAGTGCTCGGTGCTGTACGGGTTGCTTTTGCGGATCATTTCAAGCTTAAAAACCCCGACGAAGTAAGCTTGCTTTGGGTGGTTGATTTTCCAATTTACGAATGGGATGAAAAGCAAAAGAAAATTGATTTTGGGCACAACCCGTTCAGTATGCCAAGAGGTGGCTTGGAGGCGATTCAAGATGCAGAAACCGATGAAGAAAAGTTGGCCCTTGTTGCCGACCAGTATGATCTTGTGATGAATGGCTATGAGGTTAGTTCGGGAGCGGTTCGTAACTACAAACCAGAAGTAATGTACGCAGCATTCGAAGTAGTAGGTATTAGCCGTGAAACAGTGGATGAACGATTTGGAGCGATGATAAGTGCATTTAAGTACGGTGCCCCGCCGCATGCAGGAAATGCACCGGGTCTTGATCGGATTTTCATGGTGCTAATGAACGAGGATAATATTCGAGAGGTAGTTGCATTCCCTAAGAACGGTAGTGGCGTTGACTTGATGATGCAAAGCCCAAGCAGCGTCAGCCCAGAGCAGTTGACTGACTTATCTATTGAAGTCGTTGAACAAACTGAAAAATGATTCACTTAAAAAATATTGTATTTGTTCAATTAAATCTTAATAATTTAACTTCGTAACGCATCATGTTACCTGGCTTCTTTGTTTACATTGCAGTTGCGATTAACAGTATTGGAGCTTTTGGCTATATAATCACGACTTTTCAGGGAAAGACTAAGCCAAATAGAATAACATGGCTCTTCTGGTTCTTAATTTCATTGATCACAGCCATGGCTCAATTAGAGAAAGGTGTTGGCGTTCAGGTATTTCTGACATTTTCTTCTTCGCTACTACCGATGACAGTATTATTTGCTAGCTTTTTCAATAAAAATGCTTACTGGGAAACAAAAAAACAGGACTATGGATTAGCTCTATTGGTAATAGTGACAATAGTTTTATGGCAACTGACAAACAACCCTAGTTTAGCGATAGTGCTTTCGATCACGGCTGACGGATTGGCAGGTTTCCCTACAATGAAGAAATGCTTTACTCATCCTGAGACCGAGAACGTCTTCACTTACGTACTAACTTTCTTATCTGGCGTTTTAACATTGTTAACAATTCATAATTGGAAGTTTGCAGAATATTCTTTCCCACTTTACATAACAGTTACAACAAGTTTAATGGTGTTACTGATTATATTTGGTAGCATTAAGCAACAGAAATTAGCTAAATAATGTTACCGGAATGGTTCATATATATTGGAACGTTTATATCGTTTGTCGGTGGATTTAGTTATGCAAGACTGACCTTTTTAGGTAAAATTCAGCCAAATCGATTAAGCTGGTCGCTACTATTCTTAATTGGAATTATTGCGTTCTTTGCAGCACTAAGCGAAGGTGTTGGAAGGCAGGCTTTATTATCGTTTATTGTCGGCTTTAATCCTTTTATTATAGTTGTTGCCTCTTTTTTTAATAAAAAAGCATATTGGAGGATAACCTCTTTTGATTATCTTTGTGGGGTCTTTGCTATCATCGCTATTATCGTTTGGCAATTGAGTGGAAATGGGGTTTGGGCAATTTTCTTTGCGATCATTGCTGACTTTTCTGCAGCGCTGCCAATATTTAAAAAAGCTTATACGCATCCATTATCTGAATCATATATTGTGTTTTTATTCGGAACAATTAATTCTGTTTTAGTACTCCTAACTATTAGTAATTGGAATTTTGCAACTTATGCTTTTCCGCTCTATATATTCTTTTTTAATATGATTCTGATAATGATTATCGTCTCAAGAAGAAAAATACTTCACCTAAGTCGAAAGAAAACATGATTGCGCTTGGACTTGGCAGTAATATTGGTGATCGAGAGAATTATATTCGTAGAGCAGTGGATGAGTTATCAAATAATTTTTCTATTAATAAAGTTTCAGATATTTTCGAAACCAAAGCGTGGGGAGAAGAAGACCAACCAGATTTTCTCAATGCGTGCTTGATTGCTGAAACTGATAAAACTCCAGAAGAAGTTTTGGATATAATTAAACAAATTGAAGACAAACTAGGTCGTACGAAATCATATCGCTGGGGGCCGCGAGAAATAGATATTGATCTATTGCTCTTTGATAATCAGCAGTTAAGTTCACAGCGTCTAACGGTCCCGCACCCACAGCTCGCAAACCGAGCTTTCGTCCTAGTTCCGCTTGCACAGATCGGAGGCGATCTAATCGACCCAAGCACTACGTTTCCGATATCCGAACTTGCCAAAAAAATAGATAATTCAAGTGTACAATTTTTCACAAAATACTAATCTATTATTCAATCCGCTTATGATAGAATCTAAGAATGCTAGAAGATAATAAAAAAGAGATTCCAGAAGGTCATAAAATATCTGATCAAAAGAAAATTCATGTTGGTCGGCCAGGTTTAGCGCATTGGCTTAGACGCATTTGCATCAAACTTTGGAAAAGTCCTTTTGGTAAATTATTTTTATTGTTCTTACTTTTAACGGCAGTTATTGGAACTATCTATGCTGTACCAAAATGGCGCTTTCAGGCTTTTAATACAATAGGGATGAAGACAAAAGCCGAAGTTGTTATACGTGACGATAGAACTAAACAGCCAATCAAAGGAGCCATAGTATCACTAGGAAGTAAGAAGGAAGAAAGCGACCGTCGAGGTCGAGTTAAGTTTGATGCGATGCAGTTCGGTGATACTGAGCTGAAAATCGAAATTGAAGGCTACCAGAACCAAAACAAGAAAGTTGTGCTTGGCTATAACGATAATAATTTTGGAGAAATTTATCTTAGACCAACTGGCAATCAACTCGAGTTGACAGTATTAGATTGGCTTAGTCAAAAGCCAATTGCAAGTGCTGATGTCGGCTACAATCAACAGGGAATCGCAACCGACGGAGCTGGTCGAGCTATTGTTACAGTCGAACGTAGTTCTAAACAGCCACTAGTGGATGTGGCAGTTAAAAAGAACGGTTATGTTACTAACAAATTTAGTATTAATCAAAGTAGTGAAAAAGCTCAGATCGTCACTCTGGTTCCTGATAGCTGGCACTTTTTTATCAGTCAACGTGAAGGCAAGTATAATACTTATCGTTCTAGATTCGATGGTAATGAGCAGTCAATTGTCTTAGCAGCGACAGGTAAAGAAGGTAATGACACTATGTCGAGCACCGCACCTAATGGAAAAAACACGGTTGTGATCTCGATGCGCAATGGAGAGCGTGATAAAAGTGGCAATCTTTTAACGAGTATTTTTCTGGTAGCGAGCGATGGCACCAATAAAAAGATTGATCAAGCTAGCTATATTAGTCCGATTGGATGGTCTGGTGATACCTTTGTCTATTCCTCACGAGTCGACAAAAAACAAAGCAATGGAGACAGCTATATCTCGACCGTCAATACGAAAACAGCATCGAAGGATGAGCTTTCTAGCAGCCCACAATATGGTTCAATACAATTAGTAAAAGATCGAATTTTTTTTACACTATTTGAGACTAGCGGTGCTAGCTTTACGGGACTGCGTAGCATATCTATTGCTGGGGTAGATCCCAAAAACCACCTAGCTGCGACTATCTATAATCTTAATCTTACTTCAGCTAATCAACTAGTCTTCAGTTCTCAGAAGAAAGATGAACAGATGCTCGATTGGTGGCAACTTAATACAGATAGTAACAACCAAACACAGCTTGACGGTGAGCCGGCAGGTTTGCAAGATTTAGTAATTCGCTATTCTAGAGATTTATCGAAAGCAGCGTGGGTTGAAGAACGCGATGGTAAGAACGTAATAGTTGTACGTAGTCTTTCTGGTGCTTCTGAGAGTAAGATAATCGCCACGGCAGATTCAATTAGTAGTGATATAAATTGGATTGGAAACGACGTGGTTGTATATTACGACAATAGCCCAGGACAGTCCTCCGATTTTGTAGTATCAACGGAGGGCGGCGAGCCCCACAAAATCTCTGATGTAACTAGGCCACAAATATTCAATTAGTTTCTCGACTTATTGTAAATTATCAGTTTTTTTTGATGTTATCTCAATGGTCGCGGCACCAAGAATGTAGCAACTGTTTGTAGCCTTACCGGCACTTTTTAAAGTATGATATCTACTAAGGTAGATGTAATTAGCTTAATATCTTTATAATGCTTCGAAGAGGTTACAACTCACTAAAATCTTTTTGAAGATCTCGTTCGGAGAACTGGTAAGACCGAGATTTTAGTAAATCGAACTTCGCACTGTTTCCATATATGAATCCTTGGTCAAGTGAAACAGAATTTGTCATTTTTCCATCTTCACTGTAGCTTCTATATAATAGCTTCGTCATCGACGATAACAAAATTTTCTTGCTCCAATTTTTCTTTAACGGCAACATAGTTATAGACATTGTCTGGGATAATCCAGATATTGATGCCGATTTTCATTTTTCATTGCAGCATCTCAATAAATGGTGCTGATTCATAATCACTTTTACTTACGAAGAAAATTTGGATAATATATGGACCTTTATCGATTACTCGCTCCTGGGTGCTTAGCGATTTCTCATCAATCGAAAAGCCATGACCAGATCTATTGTCGTGATTAGTAGCCAGAACAAAAACTTCTTTTATGGCACTTTTAATTGCGTATTCACACACGAGAAAGTACTACTTTTTAATGAGAGAAAGGTATCCCTTACACTGATAGCTCGCTTCATGTTTGTTAGATCATTATAAAGTAATTCATATTGAATAGTCTGTAGGTTGCTTTTGTTATTCTTTACCAGTAATTCAGGCTCAGCTATTTTCTTATTTATGCCTGCTTAATTACTCTCAAGCTGACTCATTGCTTATCACTTCCTTTCATTTGTATCCCGCGTACAAGGTCTTCTAGCATTGCTATAGGCGTTGCCTCTAGGCCTCCTGAAAGATTTCTTTGATGAGCGGCTGGAGTCTCGCCTGTTTGTGTACGAATAATATTTAACACCTCGTAGGCACTACCCCACGATAAAGTATAGCCTGCACCGCCGTGCCCATAATTATGTACGAGCAATTTATCGTTACCAGATTCGCCAGCTTCAATCCGTAGCGGATCGCGGCCAAATCGATAGCCGACTAAAGATGTTGATTTATACTTAGGGTTAGCTATGTCGATAGCTGGGTCAGTAATATTAAGAATCAGCTCTCGGTTAAGCTCCCATACTGGTTTTGGTATCTCTACGTCCCAGCCTGGAAGCTTAATGGTTTCAACAGCGATTTGCTCATCTTCATCACGCCAGGGCTGGCCAATCTCAGGGTAGCCTTCTTGCCTACTAGCACCAACTAGCCAGCCGTCGCTACGTGGGTAGAAAAGCACATCAGCATGTGACTTGCCGTGCTGTTTATCGTTGCGCGAATAAATATTAATATCTGGTGAGTAATTGTAGGAGAAATATTGGTCACGGTGGTCGTGTGGCACTTCGTGAGCACCGATATCCACCATATGGCCACGAATAACCTTCGTATTCTTTTTGTCTTCTGGGAATAGTTCTGTTGCCCAGCGTCCACTGCAATTTATTAAAATATCTGCGTTCAAATCCAGAAAAGCTTCGGTGTTTTTAATTTTTCCTTCAATGAAGGTCCCGCCGGTAGCTCTGTAAAGATCATAAAGTTTCGGGCCGTAGGTGGGAGTCTCAACAAAAAAAGCGTTGAAATACCAGCCCCAGATTCCACTTGCACCCTGTCTTTTTGGTATACTTCTATCGTTTTGCCAGCCAGATCCATCGTCGGGCAGCATAGTTATGTCTTTTAATATTTGCGAATAGTCTGGTATTTCGGGTTTATATTCGAACAGCTCATAATGCCGCTGTACCCGCACGCCGTAGTTAGCAGAAAACGCTAATCGGTGAAAGAATCTTTGTGATATGGCTGTCATCTTTTCTGAGCTAGGGTGGTTGACAGAATGAGGGATTATAGACGCAGCTGCAAAGATTGAGGCTAGTTCAGGTAATCTCTTTCTATCTTTGCTATTATACATTCCCTCAATCATGTGCTCTGTATAAATCTTGGTTTTGTAGCCATGCATGTTCAGTAGAATTCCAGTCGTTACACCAATTATCCCTCCACCTAGTATGGCAATGGTAGTAGGTCTTTGAATTTGGAGATTAGTTTTATTCATTTCTTATCTGTAATTATATCATAAGATGTTGCCACGAAGACTCCAGCTAGTGCTGTTGTTGTGGGTGTGGTTATAATGAAGTTAATATAATTAGAAGGGTCTTTTATGGTAGAGATGGATAATGGTTCGAGCGGTTTAAACGAAAGTCTCGAGGATATTGAGCGCCAAGAGGCAGAGTTAGCAGCTAAAAAAGCGAAATTGAGAGAGGAACAGACAATTGATGCTGGAATCAAAAAGAGGTCTGATGAGGTAAAGTATGAGACTCAGAAACCTGCAGAAATAGAGTCCTCTTTAGGCACTACCGCGAAGGACGAGATAAGCAAACAGAGTGCCGGTATACTTGTCCTCCAGTGGTTAACATATGCATTTTGGGGTTGGGCAATTTTAGCTTTGGCGGCACTACTAGTTAATGTTCTATGGTATTTTATAGTCGATCCAACCGAAGGCGCGATAGAATTTAGTCCTTATGGCGTTGCTGCAGTCGCAGTCTTGCTGCCGATTTCATTTGTTTGTGATTTATTCTATAAATTACATGACGGACAAGATAAAACTGGTGCTAGTAGTGTTATTATGATCTTCCACGCTGTAATTTTTGCACTGTTTGCTATTGGCTCACTAATTACTAGTGTCTTTTCCGCTGTTCAACTGATTACTAGAGCTGATAGCATTGATGAAACGATGGTAGTTGTTATTGGTGGTTTCATTATGGCTCTGGTTTATTTATTGACTTTCTTGCGTACTCTAAAGCCAAAAAAGTTGAGTTTCGTGGCTACAACTTATAGAGTCATAATCGGTTTATTCGCGCTAGTCTTGCTGCTTTTGGCGGGGTTTGGTCCACTTCGCTACTCTGTGTCAAGTAAAAATGATCGTTTAATTGATGACAGCCTCCAAATAATAAAAAATGAGATTCAAGATTATGCCGACAAAGAACAAGTGTTACCAAACAAACTGAATGAGCTTCAATTCGATTCTTACGATGATTCTGCAAAGACTTTAATCGATCGAGGGTTGATTGATTATAGACCCAATTCTAACGGTTCAATTCGAAAGCAAAAAACGAAACCACTCTCAGACTCGGAAGTTGAGAACTTTAAATCTGGGACAGAAAGTAGCGATGATTTAGAAGTTTTTTACTACCAACTTTGCGTCAATTACAGATATAAAGGAGTGGATGATAATCATTATAGTGGTCCTAACAGCGGTACTAGAAATCAACAGACAGATACCAACAAGTATTCCGCTGATTTAAACATATCCAAGCACTCAGCTGGTGACTATTGTTATAAAGTTAGAACTGGTTATGATGATTTTCAGCGATATAATGTTTATGATTAGCCAGCTCTGTAGGCCTTATTATTTTGACAAATAGATTATTCTATGATAGATTTAGTTTTATGATTAACGAAAGCGCAAGCTTGTTTAGTTTCTATTGGTACGCACTAGCGGGCTGATTGACGTTTTATTAAAAATTGCCAAAACAGCCGCTCATAATACAGAGAGCGGTTTTTTATTTAGCAGCAAAAGGACTACAATGGTACTAACAATGAAGACAAATAGTAAAAAAATGATTATCCCAAGCGAACTTCGGGCACGACACCCAATTACTTCGGCTGCAGCGACTCAGTTGGCGAAGCATCGCGAAGAGATTATCGACATATTAGAAGGTCGTGATAAGCGGCTACTAGCTTTTGTTGGTCCGTGTAGTCTGGATGACTCGGGTGCGATTTTTGAATTTGCGACCAAGATTGAAGGCTTGATTGATGAAGTTTCCTCACGTGTTAAAGTTGTTATCCGGGCGAATCCTTTGAAGCCACGAACAACGACAGGCTGGAGAGGACTCGAGAGTGAATCAGTTCCACAGGCTCGTTCGGCACTTGCGCAACTGGTAAACGCTGGTTTTCCAATTGCAATAGAGCTTTTAGCGCCAAGCCAAGGTCAATACTATGGCGATATCTTAGCAGCTCAGTGGATCGGTGCTCGTAATGTGACTGATCAGAATGTTCGGTTACAAGCCAGCAGTATGTCGGAAATCCCAACTTTATCGAAAAATGGTATTTTTGGTGATATGTTGACGGCAGCTCAAGCCATGTTGGCAGTTAAGTCGCAACACGATAATGTTCCGTTGCTGGATGAAGATGGCCAGTTTTCCATGATTGATACACCGGGAGGCACCGCTGGTGGAATTATTTTGCGTGGTGTACAAGACGCTCGTGGCGGACTACGCAGTAATATCGACACAGAGTCGGTCGAGCAAGCGGTCGTAGCACTTAATGAGGTTGGAATTGATAACCTCGGCGTGATAATTGATGCTAGCCATGGTAATGGCGCTGGTTACAGTAATGGATCAAAATCAGCTGATGGGCAGTATCGTGCAGCCGAAGCGGCCATTAAGCTCATCCAAGATTCTGATATGAAACAACATATTCGCGGATTGATGCTTGAAAGTTATCTTGAAAAAGGCACAATCAAAGACGCAAAAGATTCGACCTATGGTTTTAGTAGAACCGATCCAACAGTTGATGTAGCTGAGACCGCAACTTTACTTAGAGAGCTGGCTAACGCGGCGGCGGTATAGTTATGGTCACGCGGATTTCGCTCACTACAGGCGTAGCAAAATCTAGCTATCCTATTCTGATTGAACAGAATTTCGACGGTTTAGCCGAAATTATTCCGAAGAATGTGTCACAAATTTTCGTCTTAAGTGATTCTAACGTTGCACCACTTTTTTTTGACGCTGTTGCGGCTAAGCTTGCAAAACCAATTCAACTAATTCAGATAGAACCAGGAGAGCAGCACAAAAACCTTCTAACCATCGAATCAATTTGGCAACAACTTAACGATGCTGATGCTGATCGTGCTGTATTGATATTGAATCTTGGGGGTGGAGTTGTAACTGATCTCGGAGGTTTTGCCGCTGCTACTTATAAGCGTGGAATTCGTTTTATTAATCTTCCGACAACGCTTTTGGCGCAAGTTGATGCCGCTATTGGTGGCAAGACGGGTATAAACTTTGCTGGGTTAAAAAATAATATTGGTACGTTCACACAACCAATTGGGGTCTACTGTAACACCGTCACTTTATCGACACTGACGGATCAAATATTTGCCGAAGGTTTTGGGGAAATCATTAAACACGCTATTATTTCTGAAAATACAATACTTCATGAATTAGAAGAAAATCCTTTTAATAAAAACGATGCTGAACAATTAGCAAGACTAGTCATAAAATCAATTCAGGTGAAAGTTAATGTTGTTAGTCAAGATGAGCGAGAAACTAATCTTCGCAAGACCCTTAATTTCGGTCATACTTTCGGTCATGCACTTGAGAGCCAGTCTCATAAAAACAATACTCCTCTTTTGCACGGTGAGGCAGTAGGACTAGGTATGCTAGCGGAATTGCACGCTGCCAATAAACCAGAAATACTAAAAATCGTCCAAGAACTATTGGTAAAATTCAACCTTCCAGTTAAGCTTGATTTCAAAATTGATTTAGATGATTTTCTAGCAACCCTCGTTGGCGATAAAAAGAATCATTCTGGTTATATTCAGTGGGTGGTTCCTAGCAAACTTGGAACCGTAGAAATTGATAAAAAATTAACCGAGCAGCAGGTAAAATCAGCTCTTAGCTGGCTTCAGGATTGATAGCATGAAAGACGTACAACTAACACAAGATAAAACTTGGCAGCCGTCAGCTGAGCCACTTCGCATAGAGGTCCCTGGGAGTAAGAGTATTACAAACCGAGCATTAATTGCTTCCAGCATCAACAGCCAACCAATCACGATTATCAATCCAAGTTTGAGTGTTGACAGTCTGAGCTTACGAGATGCATTGATTGAAATTGGAATTATTATTACTAACAGTGACAAAGGCAGCTGGATTGTCCACAATTCAGTGTACGAACTTTTACCAAAAAAATTAACAATTGACTGCGGTCCAGCTGGAACAACTTCACGATTCTTACTAGCATTTGTGGCATTCTTACCGGGATTTGAAGTTACTATCACTGGCAGTGAACGATTGAAAAAACGATCAATGGGAGTATTAATTAATGCACTGAAAACACTTGGTGCACAAATATCTGAACAAGGCGAAGCAGGAAAATTGCCAGTTCTAATTTCTGGTGTAGTTGCGCCAAAAGAAAGAAAAATAATTGAAGTTGACGCCTCAGTCAGTAGTCAATTTATTACCGCACTACAGCTAATTTCTCCACTGTTTGAATCTAGACTAGAAATTATCCAAAAGAATCAACCAGTGTCTGCTGTATATAGCGATTTGACTCGTACAGTACAAAATCAATTAAGAATGACTAATGAGATAATTGTTGAAGCAGATGCTGCCGCGGCTGGTTATATGTGGGCATTTGGAATGCTTCGTCAGCAAGCGATCAAGATTCCCCACATTAGCCCCACCTCAGCACAGGGTGATATTGAGTTTGTTAAAGTTCTAGAAAATATGGGTGCGCAAGTCTCAGAAACAGCTGATGGATTAGTTGTTTTTCCCACTGAAGAGATCCGATCAATCAACTACAATATGATAAATTGCTCAGATACTGCCCAAACCGCGGCCGCTCTAGCAACGCAAGCTGATGGAGAAAGTTATATATATGGATTATCGACGTTGCCTGGAAAAGAAACTGATAGACTGGTTGCTATGAAAACTGAGCTAGAAAGGCTAGGAATAAGAACGGAGATTGACAGTGCTAGTATCCGAATTTTCCCAGGTGTAATTTCGCCAGCGAGGATAAAAACCTATCACGACCATCGTATGGCCATGTCGTTTAGCCCACTTTCAGCAATAGTGGAGGGAATTATCATTGAAGATTCTGATGTAGTTGAGAAATCATTCCCAGATTTTTGGAGTAAACTGAAGTACTTCGGTATTATTTTTGAGGACATTGTATGAAGATTGTTTTAACTGGCTTTATGGGCTCAGGAAAATCGACCGTCGCACGTGAATTAGCAGATTTACTGGAAGTCGGCGTGCTTGATATGGATGCGGTACTTGAAGAAGACCTAAAAATGACAACAGCTGATTTTTTCAAAGAAGAGGGTGAAGAAAACTTTCGGCGTTACGAGATTGGGCTTGCTAAACAGTTGGCTATTGAAAGTAATGCAGTCATAGCCACGGGTGGTGGTGTCGTCGAAAGTGCTGAGGCAATGGTTCCACTGTGTGAAAATGCTGCAGTAGTTTATCTCTATATCGATTTTCAGACATCCGTTGCACGGGTTGGTGACACCAATCGTCCACTAATGAAAGACAAGGATGCCGCTTCAGTTCTCTTTAATAATCGCCAAGCCTTATATCAACAGTATGCAACAATCACAATTGATGCTCGAGTTAAAACACCTGAGCAAATTGCTATCGAAATTTATCAGCGGCTTGGAGTGTCGGTATGAAACGATTCGCCGTTATCGGAGACCCAATTGATCACAGCTTGTCGCCTACTATTCATTCGGTCGGTTTTCAAGCCATCGGTTTACTGGCAAACTATGAAGCGATTGAGCTTAGCAAAGAAAATTTCGTTGGTTGGTGGCAAAAAAATAGTAACTTATACGATGGCTTTAGCGTAACTATGCCGCTAAAAGAACTGGCGGCGAACGTGGCCGACAGTCTAGATATAGCCGCCAAAGATATCGGCGTCGCTAATACCATGATTAAGGTAGATAATCAGTGGGTTGGCTATAATACTGATTGGTTAGGGTATCTCCGACCGCTTGAAAAGGTTGATGCTATCAACGGAAAACGAGTTTTGATTCTTGGTGCTGGCGGTGCGGCTCACGCTGCAGTTTATTCCGTTCTTCAGGCCAATCCATTAGAGCTATTGGTCCATAATCGAACAATAGAGCACCTTAATAAACTGCGCCAAGATTTCCCTGGATTGAATGTACTTGAGGAAATTATCGATCTTGATGATATCGATACAGTCATTAACACTACGAGTGTTGGTATGGCAGAATTGGTTCACGAATCGCCAATAGATACTAGTTTATTGGACTCGCATCATGTGGTTTACGAGTCAATCTATAAACCACCCCAAACATTATTAATGCAAGAGGCTAGCAAACGAGGAGCGGTTGTGATTTCCGGTTTTGAGCTTTTGTTGTCCCAAGCCTATGAGCAATTCCAGCTATTTACTGGCCAATCAGCACCACAGCAAATTATGCGAGAGGCGATTGGTCAATGAGCCGTCTAGCGGATCGGTTGGTTGCTGTGGTTGCTGAACCGACAGTTGCTGCTTGTGTTGAGCAGTTTAGACGGCTACCACAACAAATATTAACTGTTGAGTGGCGACTTGATTATCTCAATGAGCTGAATTATCAAGCCATTTCCGAGGCGATCAACTTAGTCAGTAAAGAGGTAATTATTACGCTTCGGAGTATCTCAGAGGGCGGTAACTATACAAATGATGGTGATGAGGATTCTAGGTCACAATTACTGATCAATCTCTCTAATTTAATGAATGTTAGATATGTAGATATCGATATCAACAACACTGAAATTATTCAGTTGTTGCCGGCTTCGAAACGCTTACTGTCATTTCATGATTTTGGATATACACCAGATAATCATGCGTTAATGGCTATAGTAGATGCAGCAATTCGACAGGATGCCGCGATTATAAAACTTGCATGTTTCGTAAAAGATGATATTGATATCAGCAACCTGTTTAACTTATTTTCAAAATACCCACAGCAGAAACTGGCTATTATTGCTATGAGTGAACAAGATAATAGTTTACGAACTGACGCTTTATGGCAAGGCAGTGTTTTGATGTTTGCAGCGACTGGTTCGAGTGTTGCTCCTGGTCAAATGAGTGTTGATGCTATGCTAGAAGTAATTGAAAAAGGAGAATAACATGCCTGGGAATAGTTTTGGAAATTTGTATCAAATTACTAGTTTTGGCGAAAGCCATGGTGCCGGGATTGGTGTCGTTATCGATGGTTGTCCGGCTGGAATAGAGATATCTCGAGAGGAGATCCAACTCGAACTTGATCGTCGTCGACCCGGTCAAAGTATTGTAACAACTGATCGAGATGAGGCTGATCAAGTTGAGATTCTATCTGGTATTTCTGAAGGCGTTACGCTTGGTTCACCGATTGCTATGCTAATTCGAAATAAAGATCAACGCTCGCAGGATTACGGTAATCTCGCCGAAGTTTATCGGCCAAGTCATGCTGATTTCACCTATGAACAGAAGTATGGTCGTCGTGCAGTTGCAGGTGGTGGACGTAGTAGTGCCCGCGAAACTGTGGCCAGAATTATGGCT
>CAZUNB010000023.1:0-8003 GCA_964622235.1 uncultured Candidatus Saccharibacteria bacterium
TTACCTTCACTATTAGTAAAAATGAACTGGTTGGTTGATGATGTCTTCGACCACGTTACTTGCTGCTGCTGACCATTTTGAAAGATTAAGGCCTCACCGCCAGCGGTGGTTCTATACATGCTGTGACCGTGCACATCACGCGAAAATCCAGTTTTTAAGACAACTACCACATCTGGTGAGATATGCTTATCACTCTCACGGTCTTTGTGGGGATTGCCGGCTAAGTATCGTCGGTAACTGTTGGTAACAGGTTCGTAGCGGTACTGTACGCTGTAGAGCTTCGATGAAAATGGAATATCAATAGTTGTGACACTGGGTGTGATATCTTTCGGTTTATCTTGTCTTTTAATCGACTTAAAATTACTCTTGTTGAATCCTTGCTCCACGCCAAGTTCACGTAAATTTTTCATACGACTATAGACGTTATGTGGTGCGTAACGGTCGCTGCTGCGAAAAAAGCTACTACTAAATTTCATTTGGTCAAGATCGCGAAATGCCGGTGTCGCCCGTGCTCGCTCCAATGCTTCACTACTACCACCGACGTGAGCAACAGTTGAGTCAAAACCAAGCGCCCAGTCGATGTGGTGCATGCGTAAACTGCGGATTGGTCCGACTAATTCTGGTGTCCCAGCTTGGTAAAATGCTAGGTTACGTGTGATTCCCCCTTCTTCCATAGCCTCAAAAACAACACCGGCATCAATCAGTCCAGATTGCGGTCGTGCTTCAGGAGTGTTCTCGATAACAACACCACTGATTGGTCTTTCAGCTAATATACTATTCATTTTTTCACCCGTTAATGAAGATTTTACGATTGACTCTGGAGCTCGACCGGTTTGGTTACTGGTTCTTGTCACTTGGTTTTGTGCACGAAAAAAGGCAAACCAAATAATACCGACTATTATAATGAATGCTAGTGTAATCCAAGCGTATCGGTACGTAGCATGATGCTTTGTTAGGTGCCTACGAACTCCCTTTCTAGTAGTGTTGTTTGATGACTCTGTATTTTTTTGGTTATTAGTATTTTTAGATTTTGTTTTCATGATAGTTAGTATAGCAAATTATGCTTATGCTAGTCTCTGTATTCAAGCAAAATGTTAATAGTATATACTGATGGTGGTTTATCATTTTTCTGACATTTTCACAGTTTTTTGCTCAAGTGAAGTCAGAAAAGAGTCATTCATTACGTGAAAGTCTAGTAAAAATCACTCAATCACCATCAGTTATAGCTATAGTTTTTGGCTTGGCTTTGAGTTTGTTAAATTTTGCACCACAGATATTGACAGATACAGTCGAGTTCAGCTCCAAAAGTTTTGGTTTTTTAGTGGCACTCTTAGTACCCTTGAACCTAACAATGCCAAAACCTAAAACGGTTGTTTTTATTACTGTAGCTTTTATAGCTAGAATTGTAATTGGTTTAGTTATTATTTCTGTTCTTAACTATATTATCCACTTTGATCAACAAACATTTATAGCGATTACTCTTAGTATGTTCTCGCCAGTTAGCGTAATGGGACTAATTTTTTGTAATCAATATGGGTTTGACGAAAAATACTACACGCAAATACTTGCTGTTACAACAATCGCTTCGCTAATCTTCCTGCCGTTCGTGATAGCAGCTTTAAAGTTGCTAGTTTGACAGCCCAGAGTTTTAAGGATTATCATTCAAACAATGAATGGAAGACAAATTTCTTTAATCATGATGATGCCCATGCCTTGCCCTGGGTCAACTATCTAATTATACAGAAGCAGGTATAACCATCACAGACCCAGGGATTATTTCTATAAATTATAAATTGACACTTGAAGGAAAATGTAATGCCAATACGTCTAGATGAAAACCTGCCAGCGTATAAAATTTTGAAAAATAATGGTGTGTTTGTTATGGCGCTTGATCGTGCCGAGACACAGGACATCCGGCCAATTAGGATTGGAATATTAAACTTAATGCCTAATAAACAAGAGACAGAAGCGCAATTACTAGCTATGATTGGCGAGACACCACTACAGGTAGTGCCAATATTAATAAAGACAGCTAGTTATACACCAAAAAATACCTCGGCTGAGCATCTGGAGCAGTTTTATGTCGAGTTTAATGACGTGAAAGCTCCTGGGCTCGATGGATTAATTATTACTGGTAGTCCAGTAGAGCTATTAGATTTCGAACAAGTAGCTTACTGGAAAGAGCTAGTTGAAATCATGGATTGGGCGAAAAAAAATGTGGCTTCAACATTATTTTTATGCTGGGCGGCCCAAGCTAGTTTGTATCATAATTTTAATATCAGAAAATATCGATTACCAGAAAAATGTCTGGGTGTCTTTATGCACGACGTAATCCTGAAAGACGATCCATTGACACGAAATCTTGATGATGAATATTGGGTGCCACATGGTCGAAATACCGAGACAAAGATTAATGATATCGTTGATCATGCAGAAATTGATTTGTTAGTTATGTCTGAAGATGCTGGCGTACACCTGGCTGCCACTAAAGATCGTTCAATGATTTTTCAATTTGGTCATCCTGAATATCTTCCCGAAACATTAAAAAAAGAATATTTACGAGATAAAGATAAAGCAGACTACACATTACGTTTACCTAGTAATTATTTTTCTGAAGATGATGAGCGAAAATCTCCGACTGTTCGGTGGAGAGCTAATGCTGCAATATTCTATCGGAATTGGGTTAATCACGTATATCAAGCGACACCCTACGACCTGGAAACTCGTCGGTTTAACAGTTAGATGTTACTTAAACGACTTAAGGTTTCGGTTTTACCCAGAGTATGGAGCGTATCAAATAGTGGCGGTGCGGCTATCTGACCGGTCACACCAATGCGAATTAGCTTGAATATAACACCGGTTGAGTGATCGCTCGTTTCTGCATAGTCACGGAGTATTTTTTCTAGGTTCTCTACACTGAAATCGCTAGAATCCAGTATCTCTATGACGCCGTTAATGATTTGCTTAGCGGTGGCTGGCTCTAGTTTTTTTCGGAGCTGTTTATCGGCTTGTAGCACTTCGTCAAGCGTAATTTTTGGTTGGTTGAAAAAGAATTCTACGAGTTCTGGAAGTTCTGCCATGAATTTCAATCGTTCCTGAACCAGTTTTAGGATTGCGTTACGATGACTTTCATCTGATTCCATTGCGTAATCAGGCCAGAACTTTTCAGCTAGTTTTTTCAGATCATCGAAGTTTTGGTTTCGAATATAATTGCCGTTTATCCAGTCTAATCGTTCTTGATTGAAGCGAGCAGGACTGCTCTGCACTCGTGAAAATTTAAACTTCTCGATTAGTTCTACGATAGTGAATATTTCTTGCTCAGTTCCGTCATTCCAACCCAGTAAAGCTAGAAAATTTAGTAATGCTCCTGGCAGATAGCCTTTGTCGCGGTAAAGCAGTGTGTCGACGTCGCCATCGCGTTTGCTGAGTTTTTTATTGCCAGTTTCGCCCCAAACTGCTGGGACATGAGCGAATTTTGGTGGCTCAATTCCAAGCGCTTTATATAGCAGTAAAAACTTCGGCATTGAGCTGACGAACTCATCACCACGCACGATAAGATTTATCTTCATCTCGTGGTCATCGATGATGTGTGCGAAGTTATAGGTCGGATAACCGTCAGCTTTCACTAGTATAAAGTCATCTATATTGTCTGTACTTCCAGCTTGTTCACCGCGGACAAGGTCGACCCATTCGGGACTCTGATTCTCATCAATCTTTAAGCGAATCGGCATACCCTGCTCCCAAGTTGGTGGATCTGTTGGGCGATGTTCACGGTAATGGAATGGTCGCTTCTCTGCTTTAGCTGCATCGCGGTATTCAGTTAGTTTCTCTGGTGGTGTCGGATCAGCATACGCCTTTCCCTGTTTAATTAAATCAAGTGCATAGGGCAAGTAACTATCTAGCCGGTCACTTTGACGATACGGCTCAAAATCGCCGCCAATGTCCGGACCTTCATCGTGGTTAAGTCCGAGCCAGTCAAGAACTTCTAAAATTTGAGCCTCAGCAGCCTCATCAAAGCGCTCTCGATCTGTATCTTCAAGTCGCAGCACAAATTGACCTTTGTTCTGGCGCGCATACAGCCAGGCGAAAAGCATGGTGCGGATACCACCGATGTGGATTAGACCGGTTGGGCTGGGTGCAAAGCGTGTACGGAGTGGTTGTTTTGACATTCGTTTAATCATAGCAATAATTTGTTGTTTCTAAAAACTACTGATAATCTTTTCAAACCTAACGCTAAAATTTAGTAACTATTATTTCTTTTTTCTTTTAAGTTCACTACTTTACACCGGCAAAGTAATACAAAACTCTCGAGCTCCCCTCAAAACGAGATGAAACCTGCCAAGCAGAGTTCTTGAACTCCTACAGAACTCCCTCTGGTCGCCCTCACTTCGTTCAGGTGGTCCTCGTCGTGCCTGGAACTCATGCTTATCATGCTTCTCTGTTTTTCACGATGCTCGACCTAGGCCGAATACCGCTGCCGACGCTTGACTCTGGGCATAAAAAAACCAAAGCCTGAGCGTGAATGTTATTTCAACAATAATGACACAAACAGTGTTTGAGTAGCGGAAAGCTACGAGTTCTGTTTGTGATTGTTTCAATAACAATGAACGCATCAAGCGATGTGATAAGCCCAGGAGTTTGCTCAGCTTTGCGACTCAAAGTTGGAGGGTTCTAAAGAAAGTAATCGTTCAAGTTCACCAATCAGTTTTCGTACTATAGTGCAAAGTAGATTTTGAATGTTTTACAAATTTAAAAGATAGTGTTGATGCTTGCAAAATTCATAATGAAAGAGTATTTTTATGATATTAGGTAATTTAGGAGACAAGATATGTCCGTATTGGATTTTGTAGGTAAAGAACCCTCGGGAGGTGTATATGTTGGTTTGGTCTTCCATGAGCAAGATGAGAGAATTACTAGACCTTCAACAAGGGGTTATCGACTCCCAGGGCAAATAGACCGTTCGGTGCATTATGACAGAGAGGCTTTTAGATGGGGTCGCCCAGGTGACGAGCCAGCCGGTCGTGCTATTGGCATAGTTGTGGCGGGAACTAAAGCAGCTATGAGAAAAACTATGATTGAGATGGGACCACATTTACCTAATTTATATACTGGAGAAGATACTGAATTAGATGAGAGGGTTCGAGCAGCAAAGGATGCACTCACACCTGATAGTGAGGGGCACTCAGTGGGAGTTGAACATGAGTACTTAGGCACAATGCCTAGAGCAGTGCTTTTTGGTGGCGTTCTCAGGTTGGCAGCACTAGATCCAGTTGCGGCACAGTCAAGACTCGAAGAATTGACGCTAGGTTTATATGGAACCATGAGTAATCTTGGTGGGCAGGAACCAGGGAGTACGGTTACGTCATCGGTTCGGTATGAAGAGCAACTTTAAGCAGGTTACAAACTGGCAGCGACTTGGATAAGTTGGTCGGCGCTGAGTTCGTTGGCATCTTCGATTGTATACCAAACTCCCCTATTGACCCAAGTAGCGTCCGACTCACCGTAGACATAAATAGTTAGCCCTTTGTCTTCGTAGGTCGCATATTGACTTGACTGTGGCTTGACGTAACTTTCAAGCAAACTGAGTGAGTCGAGGTTACTCTTTCTTTCAGTCACGGCGAATTTCTGATCATCCGATTTGTCTTTTTTAGTAAATCCGATTGTTACCTGCCCTTTGCTGTATTGCACAGGTCCGTTGAAGGCAAAACCTTCCGGAGTAAAAGCTGGCATACTAGCATCAAATCCTGCTCGATTCGCGGCAACGCGAATAGCCAGATTCGGGATGTTTAGATATGTGATATACCCAACTACCACTACAAAACTAAGAGCTGTTGCGACAGCTGGCGCTATACGCTGGCCGAAAGTCAGACGAAAAACTTCACTGGCATTTCGCATCCGATTGAGCATACTTGGTTTTTTATCTTCTTTGGCTTTATGCTGTTGTTCAAAGAATTTTTTCTTTTCAGCTTCACGTGTCTGCAAATTAAGGTTTGGTGGCGTAAAGAATTGTTCTTGGTTGTTAAGTGATTCGTCAACTTGTGGTGCCGGACTGTCGTGAGCCTTTTTGCTTGCGAATGGATTGAATTGAGCTTGAGCTTCTGGTCCAGCTACCGGCATTGTCATATTTGTTTGACTACTTACTGCTGTTTGTGCTTGCAGTGCATTGTCGTGAGCAAACCGGTCGATACTGTGACTTTTTTCGACCCTCGCCATACGTTCACGTAGTCGAGCTTGGTGTTTAGCCTCGCGCCGTCTGATATGATCTGGTAACTCAAGAGAAATACTCTTGTTGGTCGAATTATCTGCGCTTACGGCCGAAATTTTCTTTATGGTTGGAGCGGGCTGGCTGGTGGCTTCTTTTGCACCTATTTCTGCTAGTTTTTTATCGTGTTTGAGGTATTGAATTTCTAATTTGGCGACTTGCTCTGTTTTTTTAGGCTGTCTATTGAGGCTCTTGTCTAGATCCAAAGATGCAAAAGCTTTATCGGTTTTGACACTGACTGCTGTTTTATTTATTTTTCGTAAATCAGTATGATTGTTACCACCTGGGTGTGCTTTGATTTGTTCAACTGATTTTTTTGGAATCTTAGTGGCTTCGGTGTCAAGTATTTGGCCCAGTCGATGTGCTGATTGCATAGATTTTTTATTAATGGTTGGCACTTGCGTCTTTGTTGGCTGTTTGATCTTTGCTTGGAGAGTCTCTGTATCATTCGTCCTATCAAAAATCTCATCACCAGTTTTTGGATCGAACTTACGACCGTTGACTACGATAAAACTTTGACTCGCTTTTTTTGCAAATAAACCCATTAATCATCTTCTCGCTTATGCTACTCGCCTATTGTATATCGACGACGGCTTGCGCTGCAAGTGATAATTATTTTTACTTTTTATTGTAAAGATAATTAAATATTTTAATAATTTGCTTTCAACTTTGATAATAAAATTGAAAGGGTAATTAATTAGAAACTATTATTTCTTAGTTTTTGAAAAGCGAAAAACTCTCCACAAGAATCTTGGTACTGCCATTTGCCGAGAAATCCTTTTTGGTTCAAGGAATAATCGCCACAACCACTCCAGTCCAATGTGTTGGAAAAGTTTTGGAGCTTTTTTTAGTTGACCACCAAAACTTTCGTAATCAAACGTACCGCCTTCACCGATGAAGACACCATGATTGCTTGACTGCTTTAAACGTTCAGCGACTACCTCTTGTGCGGGAAAGCCGATACCGAGCAAAACAATATCAGGTCGATGTTTTTTAATTAATTCACGCAGCAGCTTTTCATGGCTCTGACTAAATTCGCCAGATTCATCACGACCGACAAGGCTTGGAACTAGGGTAATATTCGGAATTCTCTCCTTTATAATTCTTTCACGGTCTTTAATCGTGCCAGTTTTTGGCGAACCAACAAGCATTACTTTATAGCCTCTTTCAGCAGCAGCTTCGAGTAACGGCCAAGTGAAGTTAACGCCTGCTAGTCGCTCAGGTATGACAGTGGCGATAGATTCAGGTTTAAAAATAATTGCAGCAATCGAACTAACCCAATTGAAAAATCCATACTTGCCTGCCTGTAAATAGCTAGCCGCCCACTGAACAGCGACGCTATCAGCGAGAATTACGTCTGATTTTTGTAGGTTAGCTCTAGTCGATTCGTCTGCTGTCGCACGCTCAACGAACTCAACGTAGGGTTTGCTGACTCGATGAGAACCTTTTTGTTCGACTAATTCTATAACAACCTTAACTGCTTGCTGACGTGTTGATTTAGCTATTTCTAATCCAAAAACATTTACGGTTGAAACGTCGCCAAGCTTCACGCGCGTTCTTTCACAGCCTGAATTAGTCGTTTTTTTAATAGTTTTTGAAAATGTTTTTTCTCAAATGTCAGTGCGTGTTTACGCATAGCTTTCCTATCATATTTGAGCTTTTCGTTCACCTCAACGGCTCGGTTGATGGCACGAACGGTTTGCTTGGTAAACAAAACACCTGACTTCTTGTGTTCGACAGT
>CAZUNB010000023.1:8013-14699 GCA_964622235.1 uncultured Candidatus Saccharibacteria bacterium
CAAGACGCCGCCTTTAGCGAATGCTAACACTGGCGTCCCACAAGCCATGGCATCGATTGGCGCTAGACCAAAGTCTTCTTCTTGTGGGAAGATAAGCCCTTGGGCAGCGGCGATTAGTTCCCATTTTTTCTTATCTTCGACGAATCCAGCAAATTTGACATTACTTGGGGCTAATTTCTCTAGTCGTTTCCGGTCTGGTCCGTCACCAATAATGAATAATGTTTTGCCAGTAATCGCGAAAGCTTCAATCACGAGTTCGAGTTTTTTATACGGCGTCAGCGTGGAGAGCGTGATATAGTAATCACGACGATTTTTGGTGATAAATGAACCATTGAGGTCGGCTGGTGGATATATAACCTCACTATCTTTCTTGTAGTATCTCTTGATTCTTTCTTGTGTGGTCTTGCTGTTCGTTAACCAGACGTTTACTCCGCTGTTACCTTTAAGATCCCAAGTTCTAAGTTTTTTAACTTCACGTTTTGCGAGAGCAGTTTTTAATTTTCCATAGCCCAATTCTTTAATATATTGCTGTGAATAATCCCAAGCAAAGCGCATTGGCGTATGACAGTACGTGACATGTAATGTTGTTGGACTAACTGTAACATTTTTAGCAAAGGCGCTCGAGCTCGATAGAACCAAATCAAAATCATTTAAATCAAAACTAGCAATTGCTTTTGGGATAAGTGGTGTTAGTAGGCGGTGGTGCTTTTGGATGGCGCGCGGGACTTTCTGCAAAAAACTGGTGTGGACTTTGCTCGGTTTGAAGTATTCAGCAAACTTATAGTCATCAAATAACAATGTGTACAGTTCGGCATCAGGAAACATTTCAGCCATTGCTAAAACCGTCTTCTCTGCTCCCCCGAATACGTCGAACCAATCATGCGCTAAGGCGATTTTCATGGTCGCCAACCAAGCAGTGATTTTTTGTAATCTTCAAGATTCGTAATAGCAGTGCCCGCGCCTTTTACAGTACATAGCAGTGGATCTTGAGCAACAATGGCTGGAGCACCAATGATTTTGCTTAAGACACGGTCAAGGTTTTTTAGTTGAACAGTGCCGCCCGTTAACATAATGCCGTGCTCAGCAATATCGCTGACAAGCTCCGGAGGGGTTTGTTCTATAGTATTTCTAATAGCTCGGATAATTTTTTCGAGTGATTCTTCAATGACTGGTACTAAATCGTTCGGATGAATTTTAATAGTTTTAGGTAGACCACCAATCAAATCACGACCATGAATTTCAGTTGCTGAGTTGTCGTCGCTATACATAGCACTACCAATTAACATCTTGGTTTCTTCAGCCGTGCGCTCGCCGATACCAACGCCGTGCGTATTACGAATAAAGTTAACAATATCGGCATCTATAGATTGACCGCCAACACGGATACTGTTTCGAGCAACTACTCCACTGAGAGATATTACAGCGATTTCAGTTGTACCACCACCAATATCCACAATTAGGTTTCCAGTTGGCTCGTTGATTGGTACTGCTGCACCAAGTCCGGCGGCAATAGCGCTTTGAATTAGATGAACATGTTGCATTCCGGCTGATTTAGCAGCATCGAGTGCGGCGCGACGTTCGGTACTGGTTGCACCGCTACTAATACTAATCATTACTTCTGGTAATCGTAGTCGTACACGCCCGAGAGCTTTGTTCATAAAGTGTTTTAGCATCTGCTCAGTAATTACATAATCAGCGATTACTCCTGATTTAATTGGACGATACGCTCGAATTGCCTCAGGAGTTCGACCGACCATATCGATGGCGTCATCACCTACTGCAATTACTTTGTTGCTTTGTACATCCATCGCAACGACAGTAGGTTCGTTGATAACGATTCCTTTTCCAGGCGCAAAGATACGGGTGCGCGTAGTACCAAGATCGATTGCAATTCGTTTAGAGAACATCTTAATTAACAGTATACGGCACAGAGCCGAGCCCCACCACCCTATTCTGCTATTCTGCAACTAAACGTACTACGTGTTTGATGCTATACTAATAACTATTAATTAAAGAAACTCATGAACAAAACTAACGACACAAAAGCTAAAATAATCCGCTACACGGGCTATTTCCTGACAACAATTATTGTAATAATTGGTGCGATAATTTTGTTTAATTTTGCTCTTGGCTACAGCTACAACCCTAAAACTGGCGAAATAGTAAGTCGTGGCCTGTATATCTTTCGTTCGCGCCCCGTGAATGCCTCGTTGTATATTGATGACCGAAAAAAACCACAAAGTATCCCTATAGAAACTACGTTACCGAAAGGTTCACACCAGCTGACGCTTAAAGCCAAGGGTTACCGCGATTGGTCCGATAATCTCACCTCAGTTGGCGAAGATATTGTTTGGGTAAATTACCCATTCTTAGTGCCGAATAAAATTAAAATAGTTGAGCAAGCAGAGCTGCCACAAGCCGAAGCTCAGGGCATTAGTCTTGATAGAAAGATTATTTTGCAAGCTTCAACAGTCGATGGAGCTGCTTCATTGAATAACGTAAAAATTGATCGTGATAAAACTGATCAATCAACGCTCCAGATGCCAGAAAGTGTTACCGATAATTTACGAGGATTTATAGCTCAAGATGTGCAACTTGCACCAAACGGACGCTATGCGGTGATAAAATATGGCTTGCCTGCCGAGCAAGTTACCAAGCATCTGTTCGTCAACATCCGCTCTCCGGAAAATAGTACGGTACTAGAAGATACATTTGCTCGAAGCATCGATAGTTTTGAATTCTCTCCAGACAGCAACCAAGATCTGTATATTCTGTCTAGTTCCGAATTATTTATGATAAATCTTAACAACAACACATTGAGCGCCGTTATTGCTCGAGACGTAACGCAGCTTTCAGCGCGAGACTACGTCACTATTACTCGCCAAACCGCTGAAGATGCTCCATACGAAGTATATCGGGTTAAAGATACCGAGCTCGAAAAAGCCCCGATCGCTTATTTCCCAAATGATGAGTCCGTCAATGATGTGCAGGCAGTTGAATATAAGAAACGCAAAATTGTTCTTATAGCTACCAGCAAGAAATCTCAAGTTAAGATTAATTTCGACACCGAGAACCCGACAGTGATTGAGCTGCCGATCATCGGTCAAGAAATTTTGATGAGTCCGGCCAATCGTCATGGGTTAATTACAGATGGGAAAAATCATTATCAGTCTTACGATATTGAATTCGATAAGAAATATGAATTTGAATTAGAAAAACAACTAACGAATCTGTCTTGGTTTGATTCGTGGCACCTGAGTGCAATCGAAGAGGACGGGAAAGCCGTGATGTTTGAGTTTGGTGGCAAGAACTTTGAAACATTATTTGAAGCTAAAAACCTAAATAAAGTTTTCCTCGACGGACGATTGGAGAATGTCTATGGTCTCACTACAGTTGAACCAGAGAAAGCCAGCAATGTTGATGCCGCTAATTCTGAGCCAAGTAAGCCAGTTATGCAAAAGTTACTAAACGGACCTTTAAAAGTTAAATAACGAAATTTTTAGCTAAAAGATAAAACTAAACTAGAACATAAAAAGCTAATGCTTGCTATATCTAGGCTATTAATGTAATTGTTGGCTTAGATAAAGAAGGAAAAAATATGATCGCTATAGATATGGAATTTACACGAACCTCCAGTAGTCTCGAAGGAGAGGCGCCACTCGATAATTCTGTTTTGAGTAGTGTTGTGTGCATTTCTCGAGAAGATGGTCCAGAGGCCCCAGACGCTACAGGGGGAAAAAGTACCGAATGTACATAAATTACGCACTATCAGTTGGCGACTCAAAATTGCTAGAGTTAATCAATAGTTCTCAGCGAAATCGATTCGCTGCTGGTGCTGGTCGGTTTTGTGCTAATTGTTGGGCGCAATATGGTGGTTGCGATTCTTTTTCGCGCCCACCAGAAGCGGTTCAAGATCCAGAAGATTTACTTTGGAACCCATCATTTTTAGATGCTTATGTTAATGAAAGCTGGCGAGGTCTTCAATAAACTAAAAAAATGATTTTAATAGGTTGTTAAGTAGGCTCGGTGGCGCGCTTGGCACAGACTTGCCTGTAGTTGGAACATCTGCTTGATTCTCTGGTTTGCTCTTATCTGGTACCGGACTAATCTGTCGTGCCTGAACAAATAGTCGCTGCCAGCTTGTCCCTGGTGGTGTACAAGTTATTAAACTGACGATTGGCTCCTGGACTTGTTGATTGATTAAACTAAAATCGTTTGGCTCGACTACTTTCTTGTTAAAAACCTCATAGACATAGCGCTTTGAGTTGTAATGAAGCTCAATCGTATCTCCATTTTCTAACCGATCGAGCAGTACGAATGCCGTCTTATAATTCCCGGAATTCCAAAAGTTATTGGTATTGTGACCAAGAATGACGTTGTTGCCAACTTGCCCTGGTAGCGCAGTATTCGCATAGTGCACTACCCCGTTTTCAAGGCCTCGCTGGATAGTAGCTTCGTCATAGGTGGTAATATCGTAATTTACCGGAACATTAACGTTGATTTTTGGAATGATAACTTTTGACTCGGGTGCAACTTCTTGGTCGATGGTAATATCGGTAATTACTGGAACATCGACACGATCACCAGGACTCGTGTAGTACGAAACCTGCCCGATGATTACTTGGTTTTGGAAAGTAATCATCACGATTATGACGACAGTTACGGCTGATAGAAGTGCCTTGAGTCGACCGCTGCGATGTTTTTTCTTTGGTTTATTGACGTTATGCCCAATTTTATCTTGCTCAGCTGCTCGAATATTCATGCGTTGGACTTGAACAACTGACTCCTTTGGAGCAGGTTGGTGTTTCTTTGCTACCAGAGCAGGTTGCGGTTTTGGCTGCTTGGGTTTAGGAGGTGCCGGTTCAACTTTTTGCGGTGGCAACGGTTGGATAGCTCGTTGCTCGAATTTGGTTGGCTTTTTTTGTTTCGATGGTTGTGGTTTCAGTGTGATTTTTTTCGGTGGTTCAACTTTTGACACTTTTTTTTCAGCCTTGGACTTGGCATCATCAACCAAGTGAATGTTTTGAGCTGGTGGCAACGAGAATACGGCTAGTTCATCTGGTGCTTCTGGCTGTTCATTTGACGAGCGTCTTGGTTGGTTGTTCTCGAGCTTGATGTCTACCTTGTCAGGTACCGGTACTGGACGTGGCGACTGGTCAACAGCAGGTATGTATATGGGTTCCTTGGGTGTAGCTACTTGGGGTACAACTGGAGCGAGCGGCATAATCGGTTCCGGCGGCTGGCCTGGACTACCACTCTCCCGTTGTGGCGCAATATTAGTCGGTTGTGCTGGCTGTGGCTGTTGCGTAGGTTGGAAGATAGGTTCAGGTGCCTGATGCGCTGCAGAACTAGCCCTGCCACCACTATAGATACTTTGAAGCTTGGCACGAGCTAAAGCTGCAGCTTTAGCGCCATTATCATCGATATCATCTTTTTTATCATTTGGCATATGCTTTAGTATAGCGTAAATACTCTAGTAGTAAAAAGCACGAATATCTAGAAAAATCCCTGAAAACAAGCTAAACTGTATCATTAGTACATTACAGTAATGTGAACTACGGCGCGGTGGCGGAATTGGTAGACGCGCGGGATTCAAAATCCCGTTTGGATAATACCGAGTGAGGGTTCGATTCCCTCCCGCGCCACCAATGAAAGTGTCGCCTGAAATGGCGGCGTTTTCATTGGTGATGGAGACGGGGTTGAGAACCCATATTTTTGCGCGAGCAAAAAAGGGTTCGTAAGGAGCGAAGGTTTATGAAAGCACTGCTTTAGCTGTATTTTCATAAAACTGTAGCGAACGGAATAGTGAACGCAGTGAGCGTCTTCCCTCCCGCGCCACCAAGCAAAAAACACGGCTTTCGAGTTGTGTTTTTACCTTTCTTTTATGTTTATATATTCTATATACTTATTATTCACCCATTTGATCTAGGACAGTAGATAACCGTAAGAATTAAATAAACTATACTTGATAATATCTCACTACTATGATATTAATTAATACATAGAAATAATTTAAGGAGTTTTATTATGTCGAGTTTTATACCAGCATTAGCCGGAATGGATGGATCTTTTCCTGTAGGTTTTGTGCCGCCACGCTTAAGGCCGGGATTCACAACAGAAGAAGAAGTGATAGGAAATGAGACGTCATTTTCGCTAACTGAAGTCACCACTGGAGCAGTCAACGTAGGACGAGGTTTAGATCGGCTAACGTTGGATAACACTACTGGAGGAGCATTACGTACTGCCGGACGGATCGCGTTTAAAAGCCATGAGTGGACAGATGGAATAGGCGCGTACATTGAAGGTGCAGAGGCGTTAGATTCTACAGAATGTAGCCAGGTAAATGTTCCAGGCTGCTCTATTTTAACCGGAGAAATTATAGATGCGGCTAAAGACAGAGGCGTAGCCTTCGATGGTGCTCGTGGTCTATACAACACTCTTGGTGCCATAGGTAGAGCCTCAGGTTTCCACCATGGATATACCGAAAGAGAGCTATTGACCGGGCCTTTAAGAGGCATATTCGGCAGCGGAGACCCAGCTATTGGTAAAGCTTTTCCTGGCGTAGGTGCTCCTGAAGGATTCCGCTTCTTCCAAGAAAGTCCATGCTAAAACATAGGATAACCTTTAAAAAGCATATTCGGCAGCGGAGACCCAGCTATTGGTAAAGCTTTTCCTGGCGTAGGTGC
>CAZUNB010000023.1:14799-17627 GCA_964622235.1 uncultured Candidatus Saccharibacteria bacterium
GCATATTCGGCAGCGGAGACCCAGCTATTGGTAAAGCTTTTCCTGGCGTAGGTGCTCCTCATTACGGATTTGGCTGCAAGACAAGCCCTACTCCTGGGTGAAAAAAGTAGTCGACAGTATTAGGGTATTTTTAATATAATCTTGTGGTTCTATCGTTCGCCATAATAAGGCAACAACTCCAATGCTCAGCGCGAAGTGGTCATCTTTGGTTCTTGTGCGCCAAACAATTCCATTTCGACTAGCTATCAACCAGTCAAAATGACGGATGACGACAGAAGCCGGATACTTGCTGGTTAACTCATGTAAAACCTCGACAGCCTTTAAATGCGGCATGTCAGATACGACAGCGGGTGTGATTTTTGCGGTCATTGCCAGTCGTTGAAATTGCCCAAAGTTACAAACCAACGTTGTATTTTTACGATCGAGTAAGCTCAAATTTGGGATGAGTTCGAGGCTATCACCAGATAGCACAATCGGTGCGCTTGTTTGCAGAATTGCTCGCTCGATTGCTTGTGCGGTTTGGCTGTTGCGACCTAAATCTCCTGGGAATATTGTGCCGTCAGATCTCGATATACGCTCAATTATCGTTGCTTCGGCGGATAGTGCAAAACCACCACTGACGTCTGCTTCAGTAAAGTGAGCATTTGGATTAGTTTCGAGAAATTTTCGCCAACTTTTTGGTACCAAGATGTTTACACTTGCAGGTTTTTTCGCTTCGAGTAAACTGTAGGTTTCTTGTACTCGTGTGATATGGTTTTTATCGCCACCGATAACGCTGAAATTCCCACGTTTACTCCTCTGCTCCGGAATAAGCCACTCTAGGTGCTCAACTTCTTCTTTTGTTGGTTCAATCGTCTTCAGCCATTCTATATCACTTGTGTCCATGTCTTTGAGTATAGCTCGAATCAAAAAAATTAACAGACCATAAATGCTTATACTTGCAAAACTTATATAGAGACAGTTATTATTGAAAACATAATGGCAGCAGAAAAATCAGCGAATGAATCAGCACAAGGACCACCGCCAGAAGTGCCGGTAGTTATTCGTCGTGAGTTTGCGGTTGCAAGAGAAGTCTTTCCTATTGGGGTGGTAGCCGAAGGTATTACTGCATACGTAGGTCGCTGCGCGCTAGGTGGAGGTGATTCTCTCAGACAGACCACTCCAGAAGAGGCACTTGGTGTGACATGTGATACATGCATTGGTTGTGTGGGGATAGTGATGCAGAATAGTCATGGCAACCCTGTCATGGCAGAGTTCACTTCTAGAACACACGACGCAGAGTCAACTGCCGAGCGAATTCGAGAAATGGTGCCAGATGCATTTGAGACGCCAGATTCACCTCCGTCATTAATATTGAAATAAATTTTAGTTTCTCTAGGAGGGTATGGGTACTATAAAAAGAATCAGCTACTCCGTATCGATTAATTCGTAGTTACGATGGCTCCCCGGCTGGAGTTTGTAAATCATGTCCTTACGTTCAACGATAATCTCCCAGCCACTTTTAACTGCAGCTTTATATAGTTCTCGATTAGGGTTAAAAGCTATTGGTCGCTCAACCATCTTTAGCGTTTCTATGTCTCCCTCGGTGTCACCGACTGCAACACTACCTTCAATCGGCAGCGAATGCTCATCTATAATATTTTGCAATAACTTCCCTTTGCCCTCGTGAGTTTTGGTAATTTTGCCACTAAACTTTCCGTCGGCTTGGTGGTAGCTTTGTCCAACAAATGCATCGAAATTCCAATAGTTAGCAAACTTCTCAACTAATTGTTCTTGGCTTCCTGAAATTGCAATCATAAAGTAATTAAGTTCCTGAAATTCACGAATTAAATCTCGGGTATAAACATAGACATGTTCGGCCTGACGTTCGACTACTTTCTTTGATACTTCTTCGAAATCACTTACAGAAATATTTGGTAATTGGCTTTCTAATAATTCCACAAGATGGTTGCGATACGTCTGGTAGCCGGACTTAGTGCGCCTAGCCCAAGTTTCGTATTTTGTCTCTGGTAAATCGATGAGTTCTTGACGAGCTAGCTCGTAAACAACCTCAATATATAGACTGCTACGGAAAACAGTCCCATCGATATCAAAAACTGCGAATTGTTTCATAGTCTTATGGTACCAGAAACAGCCAAAGCTGCTACATAACGAAAAATCCGATCATGCATTTTATGCAAAATCGGATGGAGTATCTATCTCATTGCTGGGATTCCGCTCTGGTGTTAACCAGGTGGGTGTTCTCATAGCGAGGACAAGTCCCCGCTGGATATTGAACTCCCGTAGCGTTTAGAGTTCAGAGAAATCCCAGCTCTTTCAGTATACACCTATGGATTATTTTTGCCATCTAGTGATGTTTTAGTATGAAGGAAAATGACTCAAAAATGCACCTAAGTAATTATTTAGGCGCATAATTTTAGTTACTAAATAAGGTTAAGTAGTGCACTGCCGATAACAGCTGTGTCCGCACCAGAATTGATGACCTTTTTGACATCGTCAGATGATTGTATGCCGAAGCCCACAGCTAGTTTTGGATTGCTGCCGAAATTTGCTTTAACTCTCTCAAGATATTGTTTCAGTTCCTTAAATTCAGCATGTTTGCCGGTCGTTCCAAACTGCGAAACACAGTAAACAATCTCAGGTTTTTTAGTTGCAAGAGCCTGCAGTCTTTCGTCTGGCGTAATTGGTGATATCACTGGTAGTACCTGAACATTGTTTTTCTCGGCTGAAGCGTATAGATGCTCGTGAGAATCCATGTCATAAGGCATATCAGGGATAATAACACCGTATATACCTGCTTTCTGGCTATCTGCAAAGAACTTCTCTAC
>CAZUNB010000024.1:0-9024 GCA_964622235.1 uncultured Candidatus Saccharibacteria bacterium
CTCTAGTATTAGATGATAATTAGCTGAATGCTGCACCTGTGTTTTGTGAAGGAGTCATTCAAATCGTATTGTTGAACGACTATGAACCTTCGCAACTATTTGGCTGGTTCTATGGTTATGGCTGCTTTACGTATAAGATTTAGCTCTTCGCGTGATGCCCTAGACACAAAATACAACCATTCTTCGCTAATCTCTCCATGCTCATTCAATCCTTCTAGCAATAAACTGAATCTAACTTCATTTTCAGTATCTTGATCTATGATTCCACCTAGATGAGCACTTGGTCGTGGCTTAACGATGACACCTTGATGTTTTTCAAAAATTTTTATCCAATTATCAATTTGACTCATAGCGTCAAGTGCGAAGCCAGTTACAGTGGCAAACTGCTTTGTAGAAATTAATTTTGCTAGCACCCCAGCTTCTCCACTCTTCAAAACACCTATCTTATTGATGTCTGATAGTAGTACTCCTGGTTTTGGATCTATCGTAGCAGCAATAGGTGCCTTGCTTCTTCGAAAGCGTTTGTATAATCCACGTGCCGCAGATACAGCTTCAGTCGCTGCTTGACCAATTAGCCTTACCACGCCCAATGTATCAGAATAATTTAACTCTTCTGGGAAACAAGGGGCAATAAGATTTGCATAAATGATTTCTCGATTAAATAACTTTTTATGGGCAAGCACACCCATGCCAACCATTGCCCCTCGTGACTCGCCATAATATATCATTTTTTTAGTATCAAAAATACCTTGATCGGCCACAGCGTTAAATGTCGTATGCATATTAAGAGCGCTGTATTCAAGCGTCGGCTTTTTTGGTGGATCTTTCGATTTATCCGGTGGCACATAACCTTCAGCACCGATTAGAATAACTGGAAAACCAAGCCCCATAAAACGTAGTTGTGTGTCCTGGTTTAACCCTAAAACACTTGTCGCGAGGGCGGTACCCATGCCAATTGGTATATCTGTTTTCTGATTCGTCGGCGTCCCAATCATAACCGGATATCGCATGCCATCTTCGAGCTCAATTATGTATGGCTCAATAATGCCTTCAGGAGTAAGTATTATTTCTGCATCAGGGTCTCTATCAAAACTAGTGTAGTTTTGCATAAATGGTTCGGGGCGTTTCTCAGACTCCAGACCTTTACCTCGAAGGTCTTCATGGTCTGGAGGCTCTGTTTCTGATTCAGTCATAATAGAACAGACTAATCATATATTCCATATCATTTAATCATACGTTCATTACAGTTACATTTTTACGATAAGCTATAAAGCCATATATAGCAATTTCAAATAGCTATTCGAAGCTTAGTGACAAAATACGTTATAATGATATCTATGGAATTTGAAACAGGGAAAATTCACAAACAGTTTAATACTAAATCCGGTAAAGTTTGTGTAATTCGTTGGGTAAAAATTGAAGACTCAAAACAATTGATGGATTTTATTAATGAACTCGCGCGTGAAGATACTTTTATTGGTTATGGCCCAGAGAGTACAAAAAGTCTTAGCGAAGAGACAGATTTTGTTGTCAATCAGTTAAAAAGTTGTTACCTAAAAAATACCAGTTTTGTAGTGGCTGAGATAGAAGGTAAAATCATTGCAACCTCCGGCATTGATATTGACTACAGTGGACACGATCGTACTAAACATATTGCTAATTTTGGTATCGCTATTTTGGATGGTTTTCGCAGCGAAGGTATAGGGAGTCAGCTTATCGATACAATGATTGATCATGGAAAAAACTATTTGAGCGGAATATCAATGATTAAACTTACAGTTTTTGCCGAAAACCAAAGAGCGATTGGTCTTTATGAGAAGAATGGGTTTATAAAAGTCGGCACAATTCCGAATGGAGTTAAACGAAAAGGTCAGCTGTCTGGTCACGACATTATGGTAAAAGAATTATGAATATCCGATTAGCAAAAGCCGAGGACAAACAAGTGGTTTATGAGCTGTTCAAACAACTCAAGGGCGAAAAGAGTTTCGATGAAACACGTTTTGATGACAATTTTGCTGAAATTATTAAAAACAAAGATAGATACATAATTTTACTTGATGTTGAGGGCAAAACCGTCGGGATGACCGTTATCAATCTAGTCGTTGCGCTCGGTAAAACCGAAGCTCGCGTTGATGAAGTTATTGTCGACCAGCAAACACGCGGCAAAGGCGCTGGCACAATCCTAATGCAAGGTGTCGAGAAATATTGCTGGGAACAAGGCTGCGACTACATTGAATTCACTAGTCGCGCTGATAGAGCAGCCGCAAACCACCTTTATCAGAAACTTGGCTATAAACTTCGCGAAACAAATGTTTACCAAAAAAACTCAAAAACACTAGATAACTAAAGTTCAAATCGATAACTTGTTTCAAAAATATTATTATGCAATTTGGTCAGGGTAATTGTTTGGAATGCCAGAATATCCAACTGGAAGATCAGCATCAGAAAAAACATGACCTGCACGAGTATTCATAGCTGCATTGCTTAGAAAGCTGAGCATGCCCTCATTAAGTTCATCTGGGGTTAATGCTTCAAAGCTTCCACTTCTATAAACTGGTGGCTGTCCAGCCCATCGCTCACCTTCGCTTAACCAAGTTTCTTGCTCATCGCTACTCATACAATAGTTCCTTTTTGAATTTCATCTTAAGATTACTTCTTCTTCTTTTTGTCAAAACAAATATTTTATTGTATAAAACACTAGCACAATCGCTTGATACTAATCATCAAATACTAGATACTAGGCTGTATATGGCACGAGTTAAATTATCTGAATATCGGGCAAAGGAACTGCTAGTTGGCGACGACTATGTTGGAGTTTCGTTGTCGACCAATTCTTTACAGGAAAATATTGACCAATTAAAAGATGATACAGAATACATCATCAAAGTTGACCAAGGGATTAAAAAGCGTGGCAAGCAAGGCTTAATCCGCCTCAATATCGATAAGAACTCTTCAAAGCAAGCAGTCAACGAACTAGCAGAAAAAGGTTTCGACCGTTTTATTGCCGAGCCGATGTATGCACACAAAGATGAAGATGAACATTATGTTAGCTTTGAACGAACCCGTGAAGGAATTTTAATCAGCTACTCCCCACACGGTGGCGTTGAAGTCGAAGAACACGCAGAATCTATCCAAAGTTTCGTGTACATCCCTGATGCCAACGAACTTACACACGATACGCCACTAACATTAAAGTTTGTTAGCCATGTTGTGTCTGTAATGAACGATGAACATCTAAGTTTTGTCGAAATTAATCCGTTGGTAATCGAAGATGGTAAGTTTACGCTACTAGACGCAGCAGTTCTAGCTGATTCTGCTGGAGAATACTTTGCCAAAAACTGGAATGCGGAAGACGTTGTTGATGCTCGAAAGAAAACTCCCGAGGAAATTAGCGTTGCGAAACAAAACGACAATACACCTTCAGCACTGAGCTTACGGGTCCTAAACTCTGATGGCGCTATCTGGCTAGTCCTTAATGGCGGTGGTGCTTCAATCACAATCGCTGATGAAGCTAGCAACCATGGAAAGGGTAAACTCGTTGGCAATTACGGTGAATTTAGTGGTGGCCCAACTCCGGAAGAAAGCTACCTGTATGTACGTGAAGTTCTATCGTTGATGCTTAAATCTAAGGCTCCTAAAAAAGCTTTAGTTGTGGCTGGAACTGTTGCCAATTTCACTGATGTGTTAAAAACTTTTGCCGGCACGATGCAAGCTATTGGAGACATAGCTGATGAAATGCGGGAACAAAATATAAAAGTATTCGTCCGCCGTGGTGGCCCGAACGAAAAAGAAGGCCTAGCTAAGATGGAGAAGTTTCTTAAAGAGCAAGACCTGTTTGGTAGCATTGCTGGTTCTGAAGGTGTGATAACCGCTGCTATAAATCATGGACTAGATTATATATCTGAGGGAGAAAAATAGTGTTAGATTTATCAAAAATCCGCTCTGATTCACAAAATATTCTTGTACTTGGTAATTACCGTCCAGCGATTCAAAGTGCGCTCGATTATGACTTCTTTTCCGGACATACCGAACCAAGCATAGTCGGCATCGTGACTGCCGGTAATAAATTCCAGAAGTATTTCTGGGGTAAAAAAGAAATTATGATTCCTTGCTACAAATCTACGCAAGAAGCAGCGAATCATGTCGAAGCTAACTGGATGTTCAATATAAACTCAGGCAGACGCGCCTATTTCTCTACAAAAGAATTTTTTGATACTTTTCCCGATGCATTTGGCGGTCACATCTTTGCCGAGGACGTACCTGAACAATTCGCTATTGATCTTTATGATACATATCAAAAATCAGGAAAAACCCTGATCGGAACAGCCGGTGTTGGCATGTTAGTTCCAGGAGTATTCAAGCTCGGCGTAATCGGCGGTATTGACTGGCGACAATTTAGCGAAAAAGAATTGCATTTGCCTGGTAGCGCCGCGGTTCTTTCCGCGTCAGGCGGCATGGTCAACGAAATAATTACTATTGTTGCCCGCGCTGGTCATCATCTTAGTTTTGCAATTTGCTTTGGTGGCGACCGTTTTCCAACCACGAGCCCAAAAGAAGCTTTTTTAGCAGCCGAAGCCGATGAGCAAACCAAATTTATCGTATATTATGGTGAACTTGGTGGACATGATGAATATGAGCTTGTTGAGCTGATGGATGATGGAAAAGTCACAAAACCAGTCATCGCTTATATTGCTGGGGTTGTCGGAGAGAGCTTTGATGAAGAAATCCAATTTGGCCACGCAAAAGCTTTAGCGCGACTACAGAATGAAACAGCCACCGCTAAACGAGAAGCTCTTGCTCAGGCGGGCGCTCAGGTAGCGACCGACATGAACGAATTCGTAAAGCTTATCAACGACACACCAGTCGATAATGTCGAGAAGAGCAGCGTTGATACTGACTTGTCAGGCAGAAAACCTAGTTTATTTAGTAGCACTATTTCTTCGGAGAAAGAAGAAGGCTATGCCTTTGTCGGCAAAACCTTATCGGACTGGGCGAGTGAAGGTGACTTCATCAAACAAGTTGTTAGCGGACTACTTGGCCGACAACCAAAATCAGAGCTAACTGTTGAATTTGCTCGAACCGTATTCCAGCTCAGCATGGACCATGGACCACAGGTTTCTGGTGCGTTAAATACTATTATCACCGCACGTGCCGGTAAAAACCTAGTAGATTCTCTTGCGGCAGGCTTACTAACAGTCGGCCCGCGCTTCGGAGGAGCCGTCAACGGGGCAGCAAGTGAATGGTTCAAGGGTGTTGACGGGGAACTCGATCCTAAAATTCACGTTGAGAATTACGCCAAACAACGGAAATTCATTCTGGGAATAGGCCATAAGAAATATAGAATTGGCATACCTGATCCTCGCACCGCAGCAATTATAAAATTTGCAGAGAAGTTGTCGGAGCATCAGCACCTTGATTATGCCAAAAAGATTGAAGCCATAACTACGGAAAAGAAATCAAATCTAATCCTCAATATTGATGGCTACATCGCTGCAATCGCGCTTGATATCTTATCTCAGGAAGAGGGCTATTCATCAAGCGATTTGCAGCAATTAATAGATATCGATTTCTTTAATGCTTTATTCGTTATCCCACGAAGCATCGGCTTTGTCAGCCACTACCTCGACCAGAAACGCCTTGATGAAGGTCTTTTTCGTCTTCCCGATGATGCTATTTCTTTAAATTAACTATATTTGATATATACGCTTTTTTAGTGTATAGTAGTAAAATGCAGAATTTACAAAAAGTAACTTAGCCAGACGCTCAATCTGACTGTTTTGCTCCATCATCGATAGTGGAAACTGAAGATTCTACAGAACTTTGGCTCTTAGGCAATGCAGATGATGCAGATGTAAAAGTTCTTCGAAATAAATTCGCCATAGAGGCAGGACTTCCAGATTTAACAGAATTTAATATTAACCCTGAAGAGTTGAGAGAATTAGAATTTCACCGCCGTATCAATGAAGCTCAACGACTAGCAGCTGGAAGTTTTTTCCCACCACCTGGTATGCCGCAAATAGTCGGACCACTAGACAGGGAGCGGCCACCTCATAAAGATAGGTTTCCGTTGATAGTACGACGTCAAATTTTCGGAAGAACCGTAGTTGATTTTGCAAACAGAATTAAGCAACCAAAAAAGAAAGATTTTTTCGAGTATGAAGGAGCACAAAGCGTCACACTTGAAGCCGGCGACTATGTTTCGTTCCGTGGAGGACGTTTCCGTGGAATTCCAGTTGGAATGAACCATCTACCTGTTGAACATCATTTCCAATATGATGACAGCAAAGAGAGTATGGGAATTTCTTGTCTATACAGTGGAGAAGGGCTTGGGCTAGCAATGCAGGCAGCTATCGCTTATCGCTCGCTTCGATATCTTTCGCAAGTTAATCAACTAGCAGCCATAAAACGAGAATCATAAGCTCCTTAATTAGCAATTAGTTACTGATATTTGCTATACTAGATAAAAGTGAAACAAGCAGAAGTAACCGCAGTTATTGGTGGGCAATGGGGAGACGAAGGCAAAGGCAAGGTCGTTGATTTTCTTGCTAGCAAAGCCGACGTCGTTATTCGCGGTCAAGGCGGCGATAATGCTGGCCACACCGTTCATAATCCGCGTGGTAAATTTGCACTCCATCTCGTCCCAGCCGGAATTTTCAATCCAGATACACTTAATATAATCGGTGCAGGAGTTGCGCTCAATCCAAAAAGCCTACTCTCAGAAATTGATACTCTAGCAGCACAGAATGTCGCTGTTGAAAACTTATTAATTAGCCCAAAAGCTCACCTCGCGCTTGATTATCATCTTTACATCGACCGTTACCAAGAAGACGCACGCGGTGATGGCAAAATCGGAACGACCAAGCGCGGTATCGGTCCAACCTATGTCGACAAAGCTGACCGCGTTGGCTTACCAGCAAAATACCTGCTTGATACCGATTCAGCAATGATTCAACTGGAAAAAGTGCTGACCAAGAAACGAAAATATTACGGTTTTAATGATGTCGATGAATTCCAGGCCGATTACTATCTAGAGCTTTTCAAAGAAGTGAAACAACGCCTTGGCGCTAAGATAAGACCAGTTGAGGAGATTGTGACTGAACACCTCGCCAAAGGTAGTAACTTCGTTCTAGAAGGTTCACAGGGTGTTTTGTTAGATAATGACCATGGCACCTATCCAATGGTTACCAGCAGCAATACGTCAGTTGGCGGCCTTATAACTGGTGCAGGTGTTCCACCAACTGCAGTAACCAAAACAATTGGTATCTTTAAAGCTTATCAATCACGCGTTGGCTCAGGCGGCATGCCAACCGAACTACTCGATAAAAAAGGTGATGATTTACGTATTGCCGGTCATGAATTTGGTACAACAACTGGTCGACCACGACGAGTTGGTTATTTCGACGGTGTAGCAGCGCGCTACGCTCAGATGTTTAACGGCTTTACCGATATTGCCCTGACCCGCATCGACACATTAGCTAACCTCGGTGAACTCAAAGTAGCTCACGACTACAAGATTGATGGCGAGAAGGTGAGCTTATTTCCAGTTGACGATGCTGTACTACAAAAAGCTACACCCGAATACGATACATTTGAAGGTTGGGAAGATTTCGATCAGACCAACTATCAAGATTTGCCAGAAACTGTCAAGAATTACTGCGATGGAGTCATGAAGAATATCCCTGGTGCTAAGTTGTCTTTTATCGGTACTGGTCAGTCTCGTAAAGATTTAATAGTACTGTAGAATTTTTCTTTATTGTCTTTTTTTTGTATTTCACCTTTGTCACCAAAGTTGAGCAAAGCGCTGGGTTATCACGTCGCTTGATGCGTTCATCGTAAAATAAACAATCACAAACAGAACTCGTAGTTTATCGCTACTCAAACACTGTTTGTGTCACTATTGTTTAAATAACATTCACGCTCAGGCTTTGGTTCTTTTACGCCCAGACTCGTATCTGGAAATCTACCGCAGACTCAACAGCTTCGTCGCTCCAAACTTGATTCGGAATCTAGTAATTTAGACATTGCTAAGACTTCGGCTTTAGGTTTTTGGAAAAGTTAGTTGACTAGCTATTAGCGGAGAGAAGGCTGAGATAGGCGGTGGAGCCGAAAGGGACTTTGGTCTTTATCGTTTGTTTTCCAAGCAGGGAATTGGCGGCGTGAATCATGTAGCCGCCATAGCGCTCATTAACCTCATCGACTGCTGTTGTCAGTGAATTAAGCTGTTCAATTTGATCAAACATGCTTTGTTGAGCTCGGTTTGACGCTGTAATCTCATAGCAGCTAACGCCCATTGAGGTGACGCTCATGCCGCGTGAGCGAGTATTAAATACCAACAGCGCTCGACGGTAAATTTCAGCATCACTATAGAATGTTGTTTTAAACATCTTGCGCCCAACAAAACTCTCACCGTTTTGGAAATTAGCCCAGACTAGGATACCGCGAGCATCAGCATTTTTAAAACGTAGCTTTTTGCCAGTTGCTTCTGATAAGTGGTGCAAGTAGGAAAATAGCTTTCTTTCGTCATTTGTTTTCTCGGCCAAAACCCATTGACGACCAACTAGGCCAAGTTTGGTCTTGTAATCATCAATCTCATAACCGTGCAGGCGCTGATGCCAATACTCACCAGTGATGCTGTTGAAAACTCGTTTACGTAAATACCATGGGTCGGCTCGAACGAACTGTTCCGGTGTATAGATACCAGCCGCATTTAGCCGTGCTTCAAAGCGAGCAGCAATGCCACTCAAATCAGTCAGTTTCATAGTTCGGTAGTAACTAAGCAGATTTCGATAATCGAGTACGTCTAGACCATCTGGCTTATGCCAACCAGCGGCTTGCTTGGCTAGGAATTGATTTGGTGCGATGCCTATATTCACCCGCATCCAACCGCCAAGCTCGTCCTTGAACCTTTGCTTTATCTCATACCCAATCGATTCAAGCGAGCGCTGGTTGATGCTAGTGCGCGTACCAGTAAAGTCGATGATACCTTCGTCTATGCTCTTCATCTGAAATTTTGGTGAATAGCTC
>CAZUNB010000024.1:9034-15505 GCA_964622235.1 uncultured Candidatus Saccharibacteria bacterium
ACGTAATGATATTTTGGTGGGTCACTCTCAAGGATAATAAAATTCGGTACGATGTCTTTTGCTTCGCTCAAACTCATACCAACCTTGACGCCTTGCTGCTTGGCTTCAATGGAAGCGGCAATCACGCAACAATTCTTTGAGATACGATTAGTCACGCCAATTGCTCGACCACGTAGATTTGGTCGTGCTTGTTGCTCAGTCGTGGCAAATGCGCTATTGAGGTCAATATGCATGATGCAGGGTTCAGCCTTGCTGAAAGCCAGGTTATTGGTCGCTAGTTTCATAAACTGCCACCTTCGATCATCGAGATTAGTTGCCACTGCAGGCTCTCAGCGTCGAACTCTAACCGATAATTGTTGGCACCGTCGCTCATATCAAAAACATGTATCATACGTTTGCCCTTGGTAGTCGGGTGACGAAAAGCGAACTCCGTAAAGGTGATTTCTTGGTTATGAAAGCGCATCTTTCGTGGGAAACATTTACGATCGTAGCCACTATTGGAGTCAAAGCTGATTATTACATCGACAAGTTCATTAATTTGAATTTCTGGATTCATGTTGGGCAAACTCCTTTTACAAAATCTCTACTCGAGTAATCGAGTAGATCTGAATAATTGGATCAGATGAATTTTAACTAGAGTCTGCCGATCCATGGCAGTATATCTAGTAGTTTGTAAAAGGGAGCACAGTGACCGAAGTGTGATTACCCGAATTGTTACGTCTGAGGATTAAATGCCAAGATATCCGACAAGTATCTCCATAACGTACTGATAATTATATCACGCCAAGCTGAGCGTTTTTTAATAAATATAGTTGTTTATATAATGATATTATGTTATTATATTGTATATGCAAAGTACTGATAAAGCACCAGAATATACTGACGATCAAAAAGTTTGGTTTGAGGCTTACGAAGCACTTACTGAAGAGTTAATCAAAGAGGGTTCACCCGAAACTCAAATACTTAGCCCAGAGCTTATCGAGAAAGCGCAGGCGATTGGTGCCAGCGTCATGTATTTTGATGTTCTGTGCGCTGATGAGGCTGATGGGCCAGAAAAATTAGCACTCGTTTTAGATGAAAGAATTGCTACGACTGCACTTGGCAAAGACAGCGGATTCGACTCAAGCCACAGGCCATACGGTGGTTTGCCAGTATTTCTCGACAGAGACACTATGGAATTAGCATGGGATCTTGGTCTAGGAGAATTTTTACTTAACGCGGATGGTGACGTGCATAGAACCCAAAAAGATGTTATCGAGGTACCGTTACGAAGGTCAGCTATCGAAGGTATTGGAGCTCATGTTCAACAATTAGCTGAAGAAACTGTTGGTAAAATAAAGCGACAAGTAGGTGAGTTCGATGTTTCACCAATAATTCGCGAGATTCCATTTGGGGTAATGTGTGGTCTTTTAGACATTGAACCCGAATCAGAAGAAGCCAAAGAGTTGCTAGAGCTTGCGCCGGAAGTGACAAACTTTGACGGCAATCCACTGGCGTTGATTAGAACGAGAGAAATAATATCAACCATAGTTGGTGAAAAAAAGATCGAAGAAACTGGCGAAGACGCCATAATAATGAAAGCTGTATTAGAGGCAAAAAACAACGATAAGATCGACGAAAAACAGACACAAGAATTATTTGTTCAGATATTTTTAGCAGGGCTAGAATCAACAGAAGCGCTACTGACAAACGCATTTATTGAACATGTTACTGGAGTTGAGCAAAATGCTGCAACCGTACCGAGGGTTCGTCGAACAGCCAATAGGGACGTCGTTTTGGTAGACGCAAACGGCGTCGAGTGGTCATTTAAAAATGATGGTGCAGTACTAATTGATTTATATGCAATCGATACAGCCAGAACTGAAGCTGACGAATCGAGGCCACTAAACTTTGGAAGAGGTAATCATGCCTGCCCAGGAGAGAACCTAGCTGCTATTCAGCTACATCTTCTCAAGCAAGCATTACAAGGTCTAGAGCCGACTGATTATAGTTTGGAAGAAGCAGTAGCTGGTAATAGTGGATTATCTGCAAATTACCAGAGGGTGGTAGTGAGAAAATAATACTAGATTGCTGGAGGTATTAATCTGTTTTGCTGATAATATTAATAAATCTGTTGATGCGCTGAGAATAAATGCGAAATGATAGCAATTACTTAGTGATTTGTATTTGTAAATGAGACAATGTTTATAATAACGTAGGAAAATGATGAAAAAATACCTTACACGCAAGAATAGTTTGGTGTTACTGCGCATGAACAATGCATTGGTTAACGGCATGGCGGGATTATTTTTGCCCATTTTACTTAGCCAACAACTACTCGACAATGGCGTGAGTTCTCATGCTGCCCTAATCTTCACTGTTGTCGCCTTCGGAGGTACATACTTTTTCAATGCTAGTTTTGCATATTTCGTAGGTAGATTTATCCATAGATATGGGATTCGGGCTGGTTTGAGCATAGGTACGGTCCTATGGTCAATTTTTTACTTTGTGCTGCCTTTTGCAGATAATACTACACAGCTTTTATTTTTATTTCTGCTAAACGGAATTGGTATCATTTTCTGGTGGCATAGCTTTAACACCTTGTTCGGTGTTAAGTCGAGTCAGAAAAGTTATGGTAAGGATTTTGCTTGGCATCAGATTGTAGCTGGCATAGTATCGATTTTTGCGCCAGCGATTGGTGGCGCCATTCTAATTGGTTTCAACCGAGATATTTTGTATTTTGTCACTGGGTTTGTGTGTTTACTGGGGCTGTTCATAATCCCTACAACGTCGAAACACATTAAAAAGCCAAATCTTGTTACGCTACGGAGCATTACCAAGCTAATCAAATCTAATTGGCGGTATCCAGTGGCATATTTCGGCGAAGGCATTGCTGACTCAGCTAACGCCGTTGTTTGGCCGCTGGCTTTGTTTATACTCGCTGATGAACGCTACGATCTGACGGTGGGGCTGCTTTTGTTAGTGATATTGGTTACTGCGACTTTAACACGGATAATAGGTGTCACCTCAGATAGTAAGCCACGAAAAAGTCTGTTCATTACGGTTTCATTAACATCAATTGGTTTGGCATCAAAAATACCAAATATCTTACCTCTTAGTGTAGTAGGAGACTCGTTAAGCCAAATTGGTAAAAGTGCTGGTTTAACTGTTTCGTTCAGTTCGTCACTTCGTCAGGGTGAAAGAAAAGGTAACCAGAATTCATACTTAATCGCTCGAGAATGGGGACTAAACTACGGTCGAGCAGTAGGGATGTTTATTTATGCTGGAATGATCTTTACTGGGTTGCCACTTACTTCAATCTTTATAGTCGCTGCAATTGCTAGTCTATTTTTGTTACTACTCGAATCAAAATAAATGAATTACGTAATTAATTTACATTAGCACATTGATGCTGTATCTTGAGGTTATGGCACGTCCAGAGAACCATAGTAAAAACAATCGGAAACTCAGCTTAGTTGGCGGCAGATCATACGCCGTAACATTGCCGATTGAGATGATTACTACATTAGGCTGGAAAAAAGGCCAGAACTTAGTTGTTCGCCGTGATGGAAAAAAAGTAATAATCGAAAAGGAGATATAAATATGTGTGGAATTGTTGGATATGTTGGTAACAAGAAAGCAGAAGGTATCTTAATAAATGGTCTGCGACGTCTAGAGTACCGCGGTTATGATTCTTCAGGGATAGCAACCGTTGACGAAAAAGGCCTACATGTCTGCAAAAAAGCTGGTAAAGTCGCGGAACTCGATAAAAGTTGTGGTGAACTGCCAGGAAACGCCGGCATAGGACACACACGTTGGGCCACTCACGGTGAACCTACCGAAGCTAATGCCCATCCTCACGTAGCTGGAAAAATCGCTATTGTACACAATGGCATCATCGAGAATCATGAAGAACTCCGAGAGGAACTGGAAGGCGTAATCTATAGCGGCCAGACTGATAGCGAGGTATTAGTACACTTAATTAATAAAAAAAAGCATGCTGGCATGAGCCTTCTGGAGGCAGTACAAGCAACGCTTAATAAAGTTGTCGGTACATTTGGGTTGGCAGTTATTGATGCTGACGAACCTACCACGGTTTTAGTTGCGAGGCGCGGAAGTCCAATTTTAGTCGGTATAGCCGAAGACGAAACTTTCATTGCCAGTGATCCGTCAGCAATGGTAGGGCATACTGATCGCGTAATTTATCTTGAGGACGATCAGCTAGCCGTTTGTAAAAAGGATAATGTCAGCATTGTGGATCTTGAAAACAATGCTCAGACGATTGCGATTGAAACGCTCGAACATAATCAAGCCACAGCAGAGAAAGATGGTTTTGATCATTTCCTGATAAAAGAGATCTTTGAGCAACCGAATGTAATTAATGATACATTGCGCGGCCGAATCCAGAAGAACGGCGACGTCCGACTCGGCGGTATTCAGCTGGCCGATAATGAGCTTCGTGATCTTGACCAGCTAATAATCATCGGCTGTGGAACGGCATATTTTTCTGGTATTCTCGCGAAATACTTGCTTGAAAGGCTTGCTGGGATTTCTGTTGCTGTAGAGTTTGCTAGCGAATTTCGCTATAGGGAGGCAGCATTTGCCAGCAAGAATCATCTAGCTGTTTTTATGAGTCAATCTGGTGAGACTGCCGATACGATGGCATCGCTTAGTGAGGTTAAACGTCGTGGCATTCCGACTATGGGTATAGTCAATGTCGTTGGTAGTAGCCTTGCGCGGGCAGTAGATGGTGGCATATATATTCACGCAGGTCCAGAGATATCGGTTGCAAGCACAAAAGCTTATAGTGCTATGGTTTCAGCGCTCATAATGTTAGGACTAAAGATTGCCGCTGTTAGAGGTGTATCTCGAACAATTCTGAGCGAAGTTGCTTCAAGTTTGATCACATTACCTGGTGAGATTGAGGAAGTCCTAAAACTCAGTGAAGATATTAAAAAGATCGCAATTGAGCTAAAAGATATTGAGCATACATTTTATCTTGGGCGGGATGCTCTCTTCCCAGTTGCGCTAGAGGGCGCGCTTAAATTGATGGAGACAACTTATATCCACGCTCAAGCCTATCCTACTGGAGAGATGAAACATGGTCCAATCGCTTTGATTGATGAGAATTTCTTGAGTGTACTTCTCTTGCCAGAAGATGAGTTGCTCTATTCGAAGTCAGTCAGTAATCTCGAGGAAATCAAAGCTCGTAAAGGTAAAGTATTGAGCATATCATCAAGACCAAAGCCAAAACTTAGCGATTATCACATCACGATTCCGAAGACCAGCCAGTGGGTTGAACCGTTAGTTATTAATGTTGTTCTTCAGCTGTTTGCCTACCATATGGCCGTTGCTCGCGGAAATGATGTCGACCAACCGAGGAATCTCGCTAAGTCTGTTACGGTTGAGTAGAATATCGTTATGACCATTTACCAAGTCGATTCGTTCACAAACGTACGGTTTAAGGGTAATCCTGCTGGAGTGGTAATTCTCGAAAAGAAATTGCCAGTTGAATCGATGCAGAACATTGCTTTAGAAATGAACGTTTCAGAGACTGCGTTTGCTCGTTTGGTCAAAGATAGATACTTTATACGGTTTTTTACTCCGTCTAATGAGGTTCCTATTTGTGGTCACGCTACCCTTGCAGCCGCACATATACTTTACGAGGTGGGTCTTGTTGAAAATAGTAAATCGATTTCTTCAGAAAGTGTTTTATCGGCACCGTTTCTTACTTTGTTTTCTAATAATTCTAAGTTAATAGTACTGTAAAAATTTGCAATATCAAATGATATAAAATAATTTAAACTTGCCTCCCTTGAAATCTTAAAAGCTTTGGATTGACAATCTCCCCCCGCCTTAACCCACCCCAGAGGGTTGTAACTAAATGGTGAAGTAGAAAAAGGAATCATATTTATTTCGTTAAAAATATCTTCTTCTTTTTCTGTTATTTTCCCATCAAGTCTAAATCCACCGAACGTGCAATCAACGTATCCGGCAGTTAAGCAGTCTTCTAAACTTTTAATGCAGAAATAGTAGGTGCAATTATCTTCCAGTGTTAATACTGGGATTAAGCGAGTAGTACCATTTCCTTTATCTGCAACTACGTACTCTCTTGGGTTTTGTGGACTATAGCTTTTGTCTATAATCTTTTGATATAAATCAGAGGTAAAATCTTCTCGTTTTACAGAGTCAATAATCGGTATAAAAGAATACTTTCTGGCGTGCTTCCAAAAACTACTAGATATTATTTTTTGAAATTCTAATAATGTTTTCATATTCAATAAATTTTTCTTCCAAAAGCTTTTTCAAGTCCTTCAATATCTATTTTTGACAAGACGCTGGTTTTTTCTTCAAAAATCCAAGTATATAGATTTTTTGTATAACCATGACCAAGTATTCTATATACCTGTGGATTATCTATCCCAGCTCTCACGACCCTCTTTAGTTCGTCTTCAGTTAAATATTCTTGCAGTGAAATAATATCGCAAGCAG
>CAZUNB010000024.1:15515-16201 GCA_964622235.1 uncultured Candidatus Saccharibacteria bacterium
TAGAAACAAAACTTGAAGATTCCTCTATACGTTTTATTAAAATATCTTTCTCGTTTATAAAGTTATCTAATCTATCTTTATATGCTTCAATATCTGTATAAAGGGATTTACTTGGAGAAAGTTGAATACCTTGAACAACGGGATACTCTTCACTCGTTTCATCAAGATACCGATTAAATTCATCATTCTCTTCATAATAAATACGACTACGATCTTTAAGGTCTTCTGCATGACAGACAACCAAAAAACTACAAAGTAAATCTGAAGATGCTATTGAAAGTTCAACAAGATATCGGTCAAATTTTTCTGATTGAATATCTCTACCATGAGCAAAAAAGCCATGAGTATTTCTAAATTGTGCAATGGCATTACTAATATTTTCAAAAGATCCGATAATTGACTTCGCACTATTTAAATCTTGTGTTGATATTTTCAAAAATACAGGCAGTGATTCAAAAGTTTTTTTAACCAATTTATGAAGATCTATCGAAGAACTAACTTGAATATCTTTGTCCTTAAGAAGAGTCTTTGAAATAGACTCCACTAAACTTTTTGCACCATCAAGTGCAATATTAGGATCTATCTCTCTATTTTGTTCAACTAAAAGAACGTAGGATTCTAACCCACCCCATCGATCTTTCCCTTTAATTGCACCTCTTAGCTTATCCATAAGTTTTTAATTCGAA
>CAZUNB010000025.1:0-4518 GCA_964622235.1 uncultured Candidatus Saccharibacteria bacterium
AAATGTTTTGGTTTGCTTGGCGTTGATAGTGGCCACAATCTCGTGCCACTTCCTCCTGCAATTATTACTGCAATCATGCGTTAATCATAACCGCTTGTGGCGGATAAAGGCAAACTAGTGACTAAAAAAATGTTATAATTTAGCGGTGAGAATCTTAATTACAGGCGGCGCAGGATTTATTGGGGCTAATTTTGCTCATTTAATTGCTCGAAAGTACCCAGAATATGAGATTGTTATCATTGATAAACTCAACCAGCAGGGTCGACGAGAAAACTTGAAGGACATTGAAGATACAATTGAATTTCACAAGTTTGACCTAATTGAATTCGATAAGCTTAGCGCAATTTTTGAAAAAAAACAGATAGATATGGTTGCGCATTTTGCGGCTGAAACAAACGTTGATCGTAGTATCGAAAATCCCATGGAATTTGTTAACTCAAATATAATCGCCACACAGAACCTCTTAAGCCTAAGTCAAAAGCACGGTATATCTCGTTTCCACCACGTTTCCACCGATGAGGTTTTTGGCGAGCTTCCGCTCGACCCAACCGTTAAATTTAACGAACAAACGGCCTATGATCCACGCAGCCCGTATAGTGCCACCAAAGCTGGCAGTGATCACCTAGTTCGAGCCGCCCACGCCACATACGGTTTGCCGATTACGATTTCAAATTGTTCTAACAACTACGGGCCATACCAAGTTCCTGAAAATATTATCCCGCTTTTTGCTTTATTTGCGCTTCACGACCGAGACTTAACGATTTATGGCGATGGTAAAAGTGTCCGCGATTACCTATTTGTCGAAGACCATTGTCGTGCAATCGATCTAATCATGCATAAGGGTGTAGCTGGTGAAACCTACTGCGTTGGCGGCGGTGCTGAGAAAAATGGCGTAGAAATTGCCGATGCTGTTCTAGCTGCTGTACCAGAAACAAAATCAGTCAAAAAATTTGTAACTGACCGTCCAGGCCATGATTTACGTTATGCGATTGACTACAGCAAACTCCGTGATGAGCTTGGCTATCAACCGAGTGTCACATTCGAAGAAGGCTTAAAGAAAACCGTTGATTGGTATCGTCAAAATGAATGGTGGTGGAAGCCGATTATTAATGATTTGTATGTACCTGACTTTTTAAAACAAGGTGCAAAAAATGGCACAAACTGAGTTTAAGGTAGCTAAAACTTCTATTCCTGGTTTGCTCGAAATTGACGTTAGTATTATCGGTGATGAGCGGGGTTGGTTCCAGGAGAAATTTCAACAAGCTAAACTGATTGAAGCTGGGTTGCCGGCCGACTTTCAACCCGTCCAAAATAATATAAGTTACAACAAAGACCGCGGTGTCGTTCGCGGAATCCACGCCGAACCATGGAACAAATATATCTCGGTTGTTAGCGGCAAAGTATTTTGTGCTTTTGTCGATCTCCGAGCAGGCGAAAATTTCGGCACCAAAGTTGAGCTAGAGATTACTCCAGAAAAGGCTGTGTATTTACCAAAAGGTTGTGGCAATAGTTTTATGACGCTAGAAGAGACGTACTATTCCTACCTCGTTGATCAACATTGGAGCCAGGATTTGCACGACCACTACACATTCGTGAACCTAGCTGACAATGAGTTGGCAATAGACTGGCCAATCGCTCTAAGCAATGCAATTATGAGCGATCGTGATAAAAATCATCCAAGTTTAAGAGAAATAACACCTCTGGAAGTTAGCTCTTGAAAGCACTAATAACTGGACCTAACGGTCAACTTGGACAGGCCTTAGTTACTATTTTCCCTGATTCGCTCGCTCTTAGCTCAAGCCAACTTGATATCAGCAACATCAAACAAGTGACTGAGCTAAACCTTGAAGGTATCGATGTAATTATAAATCCTGCGGCCTTCACAGCTGTTGATGATTGTGAAAAATCAGAAAACTGGGCAAATGTGTGGTCAGCCAACTCACAAGGACCTGCTAATTTAGTGCAGCGAGCTGCAGAATCAGACATCCCGATTGTCCACATCTCGACCGACTACGTTTTCGATGGACAAAAAGATGGGGCCTACACCGAAACTGATTTATTTAATCCAATCAGCGTCTATGGCCGCAGCAAGGCGGCTGGTGATTATGCAGTTATGAATTACGCAAAACACTACATAATCCGGACATCATGGGTAATCGGACAGGGTCATAACTTCATTAACATCATGAAAAGTCTAGCTGAAAAAGGCCTTTCGCCATCAGTAGTAGATGATCAATTCGGTCGCCTAACCTTCACCGAAGACATTGCAGATGGTATTAAGTTTTTACTGGAAACCCATGCACCATTCGGAACCTACAATCTTACAAACGACGGTGATGTTGTCAACTGGCATGAAATCGCTCAATTAGTTTTTGAGAAATCTGGTCGTGAAAAAATTGGCGTATCAGCGATTTCGACTGAAGAATACTTTCAAGGTAAAGATTTCATCGCTCCGCGACCAAAAAATAGCCAACTTGATCTCACAAAAATCAAAAGCCTCGGTTTCAAGCCTGCCGACTGGCGTGATAAACTAGACCAATACTTGAACTAAAGAAAACAGAGGAGTTTTATGAAGGGAATTATCTTAGCTGGCGGGACTGGAAGCAGACTCTACCCGATTACTAAAAGTATCAGCAAACAGCTGGTACCAATCTATGACAAACCGATGATTTACTACCCGCTGAGTACTTTAATGCTAGCTGGCATTCGCGATATCTTGATTATTTCAACTGCAATAGACATTTCAAGGTTTGAGGCATTGTTTGGAACCGGTGAAACGATTGGTTGTAACTTTTCATATCAAATTCAAGATAAACCGACTGGTCTTGCTGATGCTTTCGTTATTGGTGAAGAATTTATTGGCGATGATAAAGTGGCCATGATTCTCGGCGATAACATCTTCTACGGCAGTGAGATGGGAGATAAACTATCACAACATACCGATCTCAATGGTGGCTTAGTTTTTGGTTATCAGGTCCAGGATCCTGAACGTTATGGTGTAGTTGAGTTTAACGATGACGGCAAAGTACTTTCGATTGAAGAAAAACCAGAAACACCAAAGAGCAATTTTGCTATCCCAGGATTATATTTCTTCGACAATCGATGTGTCGAATATGCCAAAAACGCCAATCAATCAGCTCGTGGTGAAAAAGAGATCACTGAAGTTATCAATGCCTATTTAGACAATGGTGAGCTCCAAGTCCAACTGCTTGACCGTGGCACAGCCTGGCTCGACACTGGAACATTTGAGAGCATGAACCAAGCTTCACAGTTTGTGCAAGTCATAGAAGAGCGTCAGGGACTTAAGATCGGTTGTATCGAAGAAATTGCTTGGCGAAACAAGTGGATAGATGACGAAGCACTAAATAATGTCGCTGATGAGCTCGTTAAAAGCGGCTATGGTAAATATCTGAAAGACTTACTCATACATGGCTAACGTTGTCACTGTTGTTGGCTCGGGCTACGTTGGCACAACTACGGCTGCATTACTGGCTGCTAGCGGAGTACAGACTTATGCGGTTGATATCGACTCTAATAAAATTGACAAGCTGAATAATGGTCAAGCACCATTCTTTGAAGCTGGGCTCGACGCACTGGTTGCTCATGGTATTTCCACAGGAAAACTAACCGCCACGGAGTCGTACCAAGAATCGGTTGCTAACTCAAATATCGTCATGTCATCTGTCGGAACTCCTGATAATCAGGATGGTAGCCCAAACCTCGAGTATGTTTTTACGGCACTTGAAAGCATAGCCAAGGTTGCCACTGGACCAATTATTTATGTCCAAAAAAGCACTGTACCGGTTGGTACAGGCAAACAAATCATTAAACGTTTTGCCGAGCTAAGCTCAGTTGACTTTACCTACATTTCATCACCAGAATTTCTGCGCGAAGGAACGGCTGTTATCGACAGCATCGAGCCCGATCGCATCGTAGTTGGTGGTGATGAAGCAGCTGGCACTGTCGTGTCACAGCTTTTTCTCGATATATACGAACAAAGACAAGACATCGGTCGAATTGCCGGTCAAAAACTTCTGGACCGGACCTTACCGAAGATTCACAAACTTAATATCGAGAGTGCCGAGCTAACCAAAGTCAGTGCCAATGCCTTTTTAGCACTTAAGATATCGTTCGCAAACTCGATTGCCAAGCTCGCCGATGCAACCGATGCCGACATAACCGAAGTCATGGACGCAGTTGGTGCCGACCAGAGGATTGGCCGAGCATTTCTAAATGCTGGGCGTGGTTATGGTGGCGGCTGTTTCCCCAAGGACGTACGAGGTCTTATCAGCAGCGCTGATACTTTTGGAGCTGATCTATCTATCATGCGGGCTGCTGCCGAATTGAATCAATCCATGCCATCATATATCGTTGAGATGATAACTAAAGATTGCGGAGAATTAAAGGGTAAAAAAGTCGGGCTGCTCGGATTGGCCTTTAAAGCAGGTACTAGTGACGTGCGTAAATCGCCAGGAATTATAATTGCTAATTTACTCGCCGAGATGGGTGCAGAGATTT
>CAZUNB010000025.1:4528-15885 GCA_964622235.1 uncultured Candidatus Saccharibacteria bacterium
TTCAGCCTATGACCCTGAAGCAAAAGAAGAAGCCACACCGGAACTAGCCGACAACATCAAGATAAAAGATACTGTCGAGGCAACCATCAAAGATTGTGAAATTGTAGTCGTTACTACAGACTGGCCTGAGTTTAAACAAATCGATTTTTCAAAATATGATGCCTCGTACCTGTTTGATGGGGTAAACATGTTCGAGCCTGAAGCGATTAAACAAACGGGGCTTCGCTACCGAGGGGTTGGGCGACGTTAATATGAAATTATTTATCCAAATCCCCTGCTTAAACGAAGAAACTACACTTCCACTAGTCTTTGAGAAAATGCCCAAGCAAATCGATGGAATCGATGAAATCGAGTTTTTAGTGATTGACGATGGTTCAACTGATAAAACCGTCGAAGTTGCCAGAAAGCTTGGTGTACAACACATCATCAGGCACACAAAAAACCGAGGCCTAAGCCGTTCATTTAGTGACGGTGCTGATTACGCAGTTCAACACGGCGCCGACATCATCGTTAATACTGATGGCGACAACCAATATCCAAGTGATAAAATACCCGATATCGTTAAGCCGATTCTCGACGGTGAAGCTGACATTGTTATCGGCGATAGACAAACTAATGAAATCGCTCACTTCTCACCGCTTAAAAGGCTCTTACAGCGAGTGGGCAGTCGAATCGTGAATATTGCTGCAGGCACAGACGTAGCCGATACAGTATCGGGTTTCCGGGCATATTCAAAAAGCGCTATTCTGCAACTTTACACCATAAACTCATTTAGCTACTGCACCGAGACAGTCATACACGCAGGACGAAAACGCATTGCTATGATCAGCGTTCCAGTCGGCGCAAATGCCCCAACTCGAGACTCACGGCTTTTCAAAAGTACCTGGCAGCACGTCGCCAAGTCTGGCATGGCAATTATTAAAGGCTACTTGATGTACCAACCAACAAAGATATTTGTAGGTCCTGGAGTGCTTCAGGTAACAATAGCTCTGATTTTATTTACTCGATATATCGTATTATTTATCAGCGGTAACGGAGACGGACACATTCAATCGTTGATCGTCGGAACCGCTCTTATTATTTCCGGTGTGCTATTTATTGGGCTAGGAATTATTGCTGATCTGATCAGAACAAACCGAATTTTGCTCGAAGATATCTTGCAAAGAGAAAAAGCTAATTATAAAAGCTAGATACTTGGTTCGTGTTCGCTGATTAAATCACTACGATCAAAGATTATTCTAGGTTTAAAGACATTATCAGTATAAAAATTATCAGACAACACCAGAAATAAACCTGATCCATAGAGCATGAAAGCCAGCAGTACAATGGCAGAGGTAATCCGCAGGTTAGGTTTCGTAATTATATGTTTATAGACATAGTAGCAACTGGTCAGTAAGAACACAGTCGCTGTTGGCAGAATATACCTACCCTGCAATGCCAAGCCTGGAATATTACTTCTTTGGTAAACCTGATAGTTAAACCAGAAGTTATAAACAATGAATACTAGTGATCCGAAATAAATAGCCAACCTAACAAACTTCAGCTTATCCTTCGATCTTGCTCGTATCTCGATAACACTTGCAGCGAGGCCAGCTATCGATAATATGAGAACAGCGACGTTGAGCGCGACTGGAGCAACCACACCGCCATTCCAACCCTGAGTTCCGACAAGATAGCTAACGGTCAGATAACTCCAACCAAAACCATATTCCACGAGATTATAATTCTCAACATCTACAATATTCGACTCTCGTATTCTAAGATTTCTTCTTTCAACACCGTTTTCGATGCACTCTGCTTTAGTGTGCAGGTCCATACATGCTGGTTTTATCTGTTGATACTGTACGAGGTTCATGCCTACCCTCTCAGCGAATAATCCAAAACCAAGAACGAAAAACCCAATAGATAACCAAAGATAGACATCTGGTTTTTTGAGTTGCTTGAACAGTAGTTCCCTGACTGTAAAAGCTTTCACGACAGCTCCAACGGCAACCATTGCACCAATCGGCATAAACGTTCGTTTTGTCACCATTCCGAGACCAACAAGGCCAGCTAGGAAAAATAGCGTTTTTAAAGAATTATTATGTAGAAAACTTACAAGAATTATGAGACAGGCAAGAACCATGAACCAAACCAAGAGATCACTATTAACAGAAGCACTTAAGAATAAGAATTGAGCTGAGTTCGACAACAGTAAAAGGCTAAAATTAGTAACACTGACAGGTATTTTGAGCTTATCTCCAAGCTTAGCCAGCAAAAACAAACTAGCGGCCGACAAGCCAATGGATAGAAATCGAAGCGTCATATAGGTACCGTAGACACCAAACGGGATGATACGGTAGATGAGACTCATCAGATACTGGTACAGATACTCAGGGGTGCGAGAAAGCTCACCGAGAGAAAAACTGTCTTTCTGGGTGCCTATAAACGGATCAAAACCGTGGGTTGCAAAGTACTCTATGAACCGTATATGAAACAGTTCATCGGGCGGTAAACCAATCTTAACGCTCAGCGCCAAGATTACAGCTTGGACAACAAACAGAATAATGATAAATTTTCGACATTTTTTACTACGAAGAAGCGCACGAAAGTGATTAGCTAATTGACCGGCCGTCTTTTTTATCTTGTTCAAGCTACCTCTACTTTCAAGCATTATTCTAGTTGGTACGCTACATTACATACTATCAAATACCGACACCATAACAATCCGCCTATAGACTATCTGTATTTTTAACTTCTAATGCTTATACTGACGTGGTCATCGAGTTTATTGCTGGAAACTGCATGAACTATGCAGACAGTATATACTTGTTATTATAAAATGAAGGATACAGAGAAAGAATTATTAATCGTAGCCACAACTTTTCCACGATGGAAAAATGATGCTGTTCCGAGCTTTGTCCTAGATCATGCTAAAAACCTGAGCAAGTATTTCAAGAAAATAACAGTTGTAGTCCCGCACTATAAAAATTCCAAAACTAACGAGCTCGTCGGTGATATACACGTTAAAAGGTTTCGATACTTCTTTCCAGCTTCTGCTGAAAATATTGTTTACGAAGGACATGCTACAAGTAAAATTAAAAAATCCTTAATTTATGCTATTAAATTACTACTATTCGTAATGTTTCAGTTTTTGTCTATTGTAATTAATGGTCGCAACAAGATAGTCAATGCGCACTGGCTGATACCTCAAGGATTCCTAGCCATCTTGGCAAAACCACTAAATAGATCAAAAGTAATAATTTCTGTTCATGGCGGCGACGTTTACGCCTTGCGTGGTCGTATGATGAACTCAATTAAAAAATTTACCTTGAAGCATGCTGATGAAGTAATTGTTAATAGCTCATCGACACGGAAAGTTTGTCGGGAAATATACAAAGAGCGGACATATCCTATCATTCCTATGGGTGTCGATGTCGAACGATTTAAGAAGAGTAAAAATAGTAACAAGAATCGTATGTTTACGGTTACTTTTGTTGGCAGACTAAGCAGTCAAAAGGGTGTGATCGACGTTTTGGCTTCAGCTCGAAAGATAAAAGCCGACGGCATAGATGATATCCAATTCAACATAGCCGGTGATGGCCCACAGAAAGAAAAGCTTCTAAAATATGTCCAGGGTAATCAGCTGGGTGATATCGTTTCATTTCTTGGCTGGTTGCAGCCTAAAGAATTGCCTTCGCTATTAAAAAAATCTGATGTTTTTATCGGACCTTCGGTTATAGACGACGATGGTTGGACGGAAGCTTTTGGGCTCGTCTTCGTAGAGGCAGCTGCAGCTGGCCTACCTGTGATAACAACTAACGTTGGCGGGATTAAAGATATCGTAGATGATGCCATAACAGGATTTTTGGTAGATCAAAAAAGCCCAGACCAACTCGCGGACAAGATAGTAATGCTAAAGAACAACGAAAAACTAAGAATAAAAATGTCAAAAGCGGCAGTCGAAAAATCAGACGCGTTTTCCTGGGATAAGTCTAGTAGTAATTACTATGAAATACTTAAAAATATCTAAAAAAGGCTCACTGCTTCAAGCTTTTTTCTTCAAGCTAAACAGCTTAACTACGGCATAGCTTATGATTAGAAGTAGAAACGTAGCGCTGCGATCGACGGTGGCCATCTGTAGAATCTGTTCTGGTGCTAGGACCGTCACAGATGCACTAAAAAGGAATATAGCCTCTTTGACTCCGACCGCTCCAGGCGTGACACTAACCAAGGTTGAAAGCGTACCGAGGATTGTATACAGCAACACACTGGTTAACTGCCAGTTATCTACGAACTGATAATACAGCACGGTACTCTCGACCATTATCACGCTAGTTATAGCGATATTGAGCAAGAAAAGCTTGAACAGAAGCTTATGATTAACTCTAATAGTCTCCCATCCACCAATCATCAAATCAGTAATCTTTATCAGTCTTTTAGGTAGAAATTTAAACAAGCCGACTATTTTATGTAGTACTTTGGCAGGTATAGCGACAAGAGCTAAATTTGCTAAAAATATAAACAAAAAAACGGCCGCCACCGACCATAACTCGGTGCTACCACCTACCTTCATGCCGTAGTTGATAACTAGTAATAATCCAATCAATGCATTTGTTAAAAACGTAACGATATAAAAACCATACAGCGTAGATATAAACTTAGAATATTCAAAATCATGTTTTTTCTTTAAGTAGACTGCTCTGATGCTAGCTCCTCCGAGGATTGGACCAAAGAAATTTCCAATTGATGACAGAAGCGAGAGATAATTAACTTCGCCATACGTCATTTTTTTGCCAAAAGCATCGAGCGTGAATTTAGTAAATAAACCAGTGATAAATATCCGAGATCCCTTCATTACAAGCAGCAGCAGAACCACCCAGAACGGCACTTCCATTAAAGAGCTGAGGGCCTCACGGTTGTTGATAAAATACCAACCAAGCAAACCAAAAAATAGCAGAGTTATAATCAGGTTTGCATTTTTTTTAAAGAATTTCATCTAGTTCCTTTAGGTATCGTTGGCAACTTTTACCGTCAAGCAAATCATCATAAGCTGCCTTTTTAATTTTGGCTATCTTGGACTTGTTCCTGGCTAAATATGCAGCCGGATTTTCAAGATTCATAGCTAGACTCTCAACTAACGCATCAAAATCACCAACCACATCGCCAAACCTATGTTCTTTTCCAAAGCTAAGCCCATGTTTAAATGGCGGCTCAATATCCAAAAATATGGTTGGGCGATCAAGGGCTAAATAATCAAATGATATTGACGACCAATCCGAGATCAGCACATCGGCTAGCGCCAGAAACTCCTCAGCAAGCTCATACTTGGAATAAGGCATGAACTGCGTATTATCGAGTCCATCCATGCTTATCTCTTCTTGTGAATTAAGATGGGTTCTAAAGATAATTTCAGCATTGTGTTTTTTGGCTACTGCATCTATTTTCGTAAAAAACGCTTTTTCTGGAGTATCAAATGGCAAGATATTTCTACCGCTATCATCCTGCTTCCAGGTTGGAGCTATCAAGACGTACTTGTCGCGATGTGGAAGTTTATACTTACTGATGAGTCTTTGCCTGTCAGACAGGCTGCCATCGACCAGCTGGTCAACCCTTCCATAGCCAGTAACCTTTACACTTTGAGGGTTAAAGCCAAACTTGTTAACATACATATCTTTGAGTCTTTCAGAGCTGACCCAAGATTGATCGTAGTCATGGAGGTGCTTAAAATCATCAGCCACAAAGCCTTTATATGGAATCCCGTGCCAAACATCAAAGAATTTTATATCTGTAGTCTTTTTAAGCACACTCATAAAATGCAGACCATGACTGGTTAAAATAGCGCTCGATTTAGCTACAACCAGCAAGTCTTTAAAGTGCAGTAAATTAAGCAATCGATTCTTGTCTTCACCATTCTGCGCTAATCTCATCAGATAGTTCTTATCCATGCTCAGAAAATACGGCTCATAATCTTTCTGGTTTTTTAAATAGTCATAAAAAGCCTTTAGGTTCCCGTTTAGCGTATGACCATAAAATATAATTATTTTTGATGATGATTTTTTTTTAATAAAAGGCCTGATAATCGAAATCAGAAAAACCGACACTAAGCTACAACCAAGTATCAGCCAGTGACGATAATTTTTCTTGTCGATTTTCATAGATGCTTTCTAGTCTTAGATTACTCCAATCATTATAGCCCATCACTAGGCCAACCAATCATGATTAATGTTAAACTTTATGCAAAGCAGAATAAATAATCCAGGAGGATAGCAGTGAAAACAGTTCTAACCTATGGCACGTTTGATCTAACCCATGTGGGCCATATAAACATTCTGCGGCGCTCGAGAGACCTCGGCGACAAACTAATAGTCGGTCTTTCGACCGATGAATTTAATCTAGGCAAGGACAAGCGCTCAGTGTTTAGCTATTCAGAAAGAAAAACGATACTAGAGGCGATCCGCTACGTCGACAAAGTAATCCCAGAAAATTCTTGGGATCAAAAAAGACAGGACATCATCGACAATAACGTAGATATCTTCGTTATGGGTGACGACTGGAAGGGTAAATTTGACGAGCTATCTGAGCTATGCGAGGTTGTTTACCTACCGAGAACAGCCGACATTTCTACAACCTATCTAAAAAATAAGCTGGTCTATGAAACGCCACAAGACGGCAAAATTACAATCAAATACGGAATTGAGTCTCTTTAACTAAAATACAATACTCGACTACGCCAGCGTATTGCCCACCGGAACCATATACAATCCTAGCAATGCAATTAACTACGTATGAGCATCGCAAAAACGTAATAGTCAAATTATCGGAAGTACTGAAAAAACAGCAGATGATCTCTGTTTCTAATAACTGCCGTGCGATGCTACAATAGGTTTAATTATGGGAAAAGAGAAAACACTACGTGTGTGCGTTATTATTCCAGCCTACAACGAAGCCGCTGTAATCGGAAGTGTTGTTAATGATGCAATAAAGCATGTTAAGAAATCAAAACTTAGAATCGATGTCGTAGTCATAAATGATGGTTCAAGTGATGACACCTCAGCGATTGCGAGCACAAATGGCGCAACAGTGATTGACCACATACTCAATATCGGCGTGGGCAGTGCGACCGCTACCGGCCTCAGTTTTGCTCAACAGAACAACTACGATATCGCTGCCACTATGGATGCCGACGGTCAACACGCTATTCAAGACGTCCTCAAGGGTATCTCGAAGCTTCACGCAGATAAAACCGACCTACTAATTGGTAGTCGCCTCATAGACAGTAATGGCATGTCACGAACTAAGGTTATCGGTAATAAAGGGCTGAGTTTTATCACTTATTTGTTATTTGGTATTAGTTCGACAGACTCTCAATCAGGACTACGCATCTATTCTCGGGAAACACTCATGCAGCTCAAATGGAAAACGAGCGGCTATGAATTTTGTAGTGAGATGCTTTGGCGCGCTAAGCAGATGGACCTAACTATAGATGAGTATCCTATTCAGGCGATTTACACTAAATACTCTAAGGGAAAGGGTCAGAACAACTGGAATGCTATTAATATCGTAAAGAGTTTGTTGAAGCGACGAATAACGGAGATGTTTGAATGAGATACCTAGCTTTGTTAGCACTAAATACACCGATCGTTCTCCTTGCTTTATTCGATATCATCACTCAATACAAGATGAAAAAAGCCAGCAGGCAACGATTCAAACATCAATTCACCTTATGGGTCCTAATACTAGTAGTACTTACTTTATCGTTCCCTCTCTATAACTACATATCAGGAGAACCATTGCTTAGTTCTGCAGAGCTAAGCTTGTTTGATATCGTACAAACAACAGTGATTGTGGCACTTATCTACACGGTAAACAGCCACCGTCAGAAGATCGAGAAAAACGATACATTATTGCGCGACCTCCATCAAGAATTATCTATAAAACTTTCAAAAAAGTAGCGGTGAGACTTGCATGACAGACAAGCCCTCATTCTCAGCGCCAACCATAAGCGATGTACGGCAACTCCAGAGGAATGATACTTGGCATACTAAATCAAATGGGGAACTAGGAGTACTTTTTAACATAAACTTTACCGACCTACATAAAATATATCTACACTATGAAAAATCTGAACTAGCAAAGTTACCCCGGGACATAAGGGGCCTGAGGTCGTACACGGTTACTGGCCTCAAGAAGCAGTCAGTTGGTGCAAATGAATGGCACCGTATTCGCAATGAGCTCGTCTTCGCAACAAAGGGCCGTGTGAAATGGAGCTGTGAAGATGTTTTTGGAAGCAAGCTTGAGTATGAGCTCGACGAAAAATCTGGCGTCTGGACTCCTCCATTTATTCTTCACGCATATGAAGCCTTGGAAGACGACAGCGAGCTCCTCGTGATTGCGAATACTCTATTCTTTCCCGAGGATCCCCTCACCCACGACACGTACGACCTTCAGAGCTTTAGGTTTCTTCAGACGAAATATAATAATCAATAGTGTGGCATTTCATTATTCGATACTTGAACAGTCTATGTGCTAATATTATTAATAGATAAGTAATCTTTGGAGTATTATGTTTAAAGGAAAAACCCTATTAATCACTGGCGGTACTGGTTCATTTGGTAATGCCGTCTTAAAGCGTTTTCTTGATAGTGACATAAAAGAAATTCGTATCTTTTCTCGTGATGAAAAAAAACAAGACGACATGCGTAGACTTTACGCAAATGACAAGCTGAAGTTCTATATAGGTGATGTCCGCAATCCGGAAAGCATCAAAGATGCGGTCAGAGGCGTGGACTACATCTTTCATGCCGCTGCGCTCAAGCAAGTGCCATCTTGTGAATTTTTTCCTATGGAAGCAGTCCGTACAAATGTTATCGGTACTGATAACGTACTGACTGCTGCTATCGATGCGGGCGTCAAGAAAATTGTCTGCCTTTCAACCGATAAAGCAGCCTACCCTATCAACGCTATGGGGACATCCAAGGCGATGATGGAAAAGGTTATTGTCGCTAAGTCCCGTAATGTTGACCCTAAAGACACAACAATTTCCTGTACGCGCTACGGCAACGTAATGGCTTCGCGTGGATCTGTTATTCCACTTTTTATCGGACAAATAGAGTCCGGCCAACCGATCACAATCACCGATCCCAAAATGACTCGGTTTTTAATGAATCTCGACGAAGCCGTTGACTTAGTACTTTTCGCTTTTGAAAATGCGAAGCAGGGCGACTTATTCGTTCAAAAATCCCCAGCAAGCACAGTAGAAGGTCTCGCGAATGGTCTCAAAAACCTCCTCCACTCAACGGTAGACATTAAGGTCATTGGAACTCGTCACGGCGAAAAGTCTCACGAGACACTGATGACCCGGGAAGAAAAAGTAAAATCAGTTGATCTTGGTGCTTACTACCGTATTCCGGCTGATACCAGGGACCTTAACTACGATAAGTACTTTGACAGTGGAGATAAAAAGATATCTATGGTCGAGGAGTACACTTCGCACAATACAGAACAGCTCGATACAGAAGGTGTAATGAAGAAGCTATTGACGTTGGAGCTAGTGCAAGAAAAGCTTGAGTCTCAGGAGAAAAAGTAACGTGACTACAGTCTTAGTGACTGGTGCTTCTGGGTTTATTGGAAAAAACCTTTGTGTCAGCCTAAAGCTGCGTGAAAACATGCGCGTCTTAGAGTATGGGCGCGAGAACTCACTTGAGCAGCTGGATGAATTTATCAACAAAGCGGACTTTATATACCATCTCGCGGGAGTAAATCGTCCGAAAGACGAAGAAGAGTTCCAGCTAGTGAACAGCGGTCTTACTGAAAGGGTAGTCGAGGCTCTGCGAAGTAACCATAAAAAAATACCTATCTTACTCAGCTCATCAACGCAAGCTGAAATGAATAATCCTTACGGCAGGAGTAAAGTTACCGCCGAAAAGATGCTCCTAGAGTGGTCAGAAGAATCAGAATCGCCCGTTTATATCTACCGGCTGCCTGGCGTCTTTGGCAAGTGGTGTAAGCCAAACTACAATTCTGTAGTAGCAACATTCTGTAATAATATAGCGAACAACTTACCCATTGAAGTTTCTGACTCAAGCCACTCTATCACCCTCACCTACATAGATGATATTGTCAGTGAGTTTATTGATAAGCTAGATAATCGTGACGCCCCACTATCACGGTTTTGTGAAGTTCCTACAACATTCAAGACCACCCTCGGAGAACTCAAAGACCGTATTATAGCTCTGCGTGACATTCGGAGCACTCTCGTAGTTCCTAGTCTGGAGGATAACTTTAATAAGTACTTGTACGCGACCTACCTTTCCTACCTTCGGAAAGATGATTTTGCATATGAACTCACCATGCATTCCGACGATCGTGGTTCATTAACTGAATTTATTAAATCAGCATCATTTGGACAAATATTCACCTCTACCACTGGGCCCGGGGTCTCACGAGGCAACCATTGGCATCACACTAAAATTGAAAAGTTTTTTGTTATAAGCGGTGAAGCGGAAGTGTCTTTTCGAAATAAGGTCGATAGCGCTGAAATAATTCGCTACAATGTTTCGGGCAGCAAACCCACGGTCGTAGACGTACCTACTGGCTACGTTCACGCAATTACGAACACAGGAGATTCAGACCTTATAACTCTCTTTTGGGCAAATGAGATACTAGATAAGCAAAGACCAGACACGTATTATGAACAAGTTAAGAATGGAGAATAAATGAAAAAACTAAAATTAATGACTATACTCGGTACTCGACCAGAAATAATCAGACTGAGCGCTGTTATCAAAAAAGCAGACGAGTACTTCGATCACACGCTCGTTCATACTGGCCAAAACTGGGACTACACACTCAACGAAGTGTTCTTTAAGGACCTAGGCTTACGGCAACCAGACTATTATCTAGATGGTGTCGGCAAGGACCTTGGTGAAACAATGGGTAATATCATAGCTAAAAGCTACGAAGCTATGCAAAAAGAACAGCCTGATGCCGTACTTATGCTCGGTGATACTAATAGCGCCCTATCTGCGATAAGTGCTAAACGACTCAAAATACCAATCTTCCACATGGAAGCCGGAAACCGCTGCTGGGACTGGAACGTGAGTGAGATGATTAACAGAAAAATTGTTGTCGATATCTCTGATATCAACCTACCTTACACTGACCACTCTCGACGATACTTACTCGAAGAAGGTGTCGATGGAAAAACCATATTTGTCACAGGCAGCCCGATGAGCGAAGTACTACGTGACCACGCTGCTTCAATCGAAAAAAGTGACGTCCTGAATGAACTCAAACTTGAGAAAAACCATTATATTCTTGTATCTGCTCATCGAGAAGAGACTATCGATAAAGAGTCTAATTTTATGAGATTGATG
>CAZUNB010000026.1:0-14644 GCA_964622235.1 uncultured Candidatus Saccharibacteria bacterium
ACTAGCCAGATCGACTCACGGACTATCCTAGACCAAGGAGGTGCTGAGAAGCTACTCGGGCAAGGTGACATGCTATACAGTTCGCCAAGTATGCCGAAACCAGTTCGTTTACAAGGTGCATTTGCAAGTGACAAAGAGCTCAATATGATTACTGATCATATCAAGATGGAACGAGCCCCAGATTACAACGATGATATTATTTCGCAGCCAGTTAAATTAGGTGGTAAATCAGGCGGTATCGTGCCCGACTCCGATGCTTCCGATGATTCACTCTACAATGATGCTATTAAGGTTGTAATTGAAGCCAAGAAAGCCAGCGCTAGTATGCTTCAGCGACGATTACGAGTTGGCTATGGCCGAGCAGCGCGAATGATTGAGACCATGGAAGAACAGGGAATAATTGGACCAGCTGATGGTTCAAGGCCACGTGAGGTTTTGATTAGTAATATTAAAGATATGGATAATGATGGCGAAGCAGAACTGTAATTCTAGCCTTGAAACTGAACGTGAAAAGCTTGGTAAACGACTTGAGCAAGCACGAACTACTCAGCGCCTAAGTAAAAAAGCCTCCTCACGGCAAACACAAATAAGCACAGCTCAAATTGAAAGTTTTGAATCAGGTAACTGGCAGGATGGTGTTTATAATCGAGGCTTGGTCCAGACCTATGCCCGTTATCTTGGGATAGTAGTTGAATGGCAACAGGCCAAAGAGTCTGCCACCAAAACACAAACCGAGCCATTATTGCGAAGCTTTGTGACGAGCCGCATCTCGACAATTCTTTTGATTGGTTTAATATTCTGCGGGCTTTTTGGGTACGTTGGTTACCAAGTGTATCAGTTTACGAAGCCGCCCGAACTGGCGATCGAAGTTCCAAAAAATTTGAGCGCTAAGACCGATAGTGACTTCACGATTGTGCGTGGTCGGACAGATGAAGATGCTGAGGTTAGTATTAATGGTATCTCAGTTGGCACTCAAGAAGATGGTAAGTTTGATAAGAGAGTCTATTTGTCAAAAGGCAAGAATGAGTTGTTGATTGAAGCGGTCAATCAGCAAGGTAAACGATCGCATGAAACCGTAATTATTATCTCCGAATAATTAATAAAAGTATTATTTTTTACTTTTATCTTATTCAACTTTGTCACCAAAGTTGAATAAACTCCTGGGCTGTCAACTCGCTTGATAGTTGTCATAATTACGAAGTGATTTGACGACTTCTAACGAAATGATGGAATAGCGAAAGCTAGTCTATCATTGAGTGTTCTAGTTCATTGTTATTGAAACAATCACAAACAGAACTCTCCCACACCAATTCATAAGAATTGGTGTACCACCTTTTACTGCGTAAAAGGTGCGGGGTCAAACACTGTTCATGTCACTATTGTTGAAATATCATTCATGCTCAGGCTTTGGCTCTTTTACGCCCAGACTTTTTTTCAAGGCTTTTTTTATCGATACTCAAACTGCCTTAACTAGCTTACTGTTAATAGTAAGCAATTTTTTAAAGTATTTTTTGTTATGATTAATGTATGAAATATAGTTTTTATGATGATTATTCGGAAGGCGTACACCCAGAGATTCTTAAATATATCAGTGAGAATAACCTCGATTCACAGCTTACCTATGGTCGAGATGAATATTCAAAGTTAGCAGCAGAACGAGTTAAAAAAGAATTTGATGTTTCTAGTGCGGATATACATTTTCTTCCTACAGGCACAGTTTGTAACGTGGTCGCGCTGAAGTCCATGCTTCGTCCTATTGAGGGTGTAATATCTCCTTCGAGTGGCCATATCAACACTCACGAAACGGGGGCCCTCGAAGCCCATGGCCATAAAATTATTTGGGTTGATACTCATGATGGTAAGCTTACGCCAGCATTGATTGATAAAGCTTTATCATCGTACGAAGATGAGCACACGGTAATCCCAAAGGTTGTTTACCTTACACAGGTTACAGAACTCGGTACGGTCTACACAAACGAAGAACTAAGAACCGTTATCAACTATGCTAGAGCAAAAGGGCTTTATACCTTCCTAGATGGTGCACGTCTGGCTATGGCGGTAGCGAGTGAAGCAGCAGACATGTCAACACGTGATATTGGTAGCTTCGGTTTAGATATATTTTCTATTGGCGGCACAAAGAATGGAGGAATGTTTGGAGAGGCATTAGTTATTCAGAATGAGACGTTTAAAAAAGACTTTAGGTATTTTATAAAACAACGTGGCGGCATGGTAGCCAAAGGGCGTTTTATCGGCCAACAGTTTGCTAGATTTTTTGATGATGATAGATTGTGGCTAAATCTTGCAGTCCACGCTAATGAAATGGCTAAGCTGCTCTATCAAGGTATGAAGGAGGTAGGTGTGGAGTTCGATCTAGCAGCAGATGCAAACCAAGTCTTCCCAATTCTAGATAATGAAGTTTATGAAAAGTTGGGTCGAAACTATGGCTTTTATCCATGGAGTGAGATGGGTAGCGATAAAACTAAGGTGCGTTTTGTGTGTTCTTGGTCTACTACAAGAGAACAAGTTGAGTCTTTAATCACCGACACGAAAGCATTATTGTAAATTTTTAGTGCTAGATCATATCTACCTGTAAAAAACTTTAGCAGGGGATTACTTCTTTGACTTGAAAGAAGAATTACAATATAATTGCAAGTATTATTAGCCCTGTCTCAAGCTCGACTTGAGGCTTAACAACCAAAGGGAGAAGTATGAAACGCTACGAAATTGTTGTGCTACTGCATCCAGATCTTGAGATTGATCTAGATAAGCCACAGAAAAAAATAGAAAAAATCATCAAAGATGTCGGTGGCAAAATTGAAGTAACTGATAATTGGGGCAAGCGACGTTTAGCTTATCCGATTACCGGACTTGATTATGCTGTCTACATCTATTACGAAGTAGAAATTGAAAATGATAAGGTAGCGGAAGTTGACGCAACCTTTAACATCACAAACGAAATTTTACGTCATATGATTACCGTGCACATTGATCGCTCTGCTGAGGATGCTGAAGCTGAAGAGCGTGCTCGAAAAGCCAAAGCATACAGCGAGAAAAACAAAGATAAAGAGGAGGAATAGATGGCAAAGGGTTTTAACCAAGTCACTATAATGGGTAATCTGACAAAGGACCCAGAAACACGCTCAACCCCATCAGGGCAGAGTGTTACTAACTTAAGCATAGCAGTTAACCGATCGTGGACTGGTAAAGATGGTCAGGTGCAAGATAGTGTCGATTACTTTGATTGCGTCGCTTGGAGCAAAGCAGGTGAGATTATCGCTCAGTACACTCAAAAGGGCAGCAAGCTCTTACTGTCAGGTCGTCTTCAAACCAGGAACTGGGAAGACAAAAACGGCTCAAAGCATAAATCAGTTGAGATCGTTGTCACCGACTTTAACTTTATGGACCCAGCTGGTGGTGGCAATCGTGGCGGTTCTTCACCATCTAGCAGTAGTAATAATGCTGGCGCTCAACAAGCGCCTTCCAACGAAACTCCAACCGATGACATCGACGCTGATAAACCCGTTGATCTCTCAGAAATCCCATTTTAACTAGTAGCCAATAAAAAAGTATAAGGAATAAAACATGCGTCAAAGAAATGAAATAAAGTATTTTGATTATAAAGACTTTAAAAGTCTACAAAAGTTCGTCAATCCATATGGTCAGATTGAATCACGTAAAAAAACAGGCTTGAGTGCCAAACAGCAGCGTGAACTAACTGTTGCTATCAAGCGCGCACGACATCTTGCGCTGCTACCATTCGTAGCGAGATAGTCTGCCATGCTCGGCGTAACAGATCTTAAGAAAGATACATTAGTACAGCTTAATGGTGTGCCGTACCGCGTAACTGATTATGCTCAAAAACAAATGGGTCGCGGTGGTTCGATTGTTAACGTCAAGTTAAAAAATTTGCTCGATGGTTCGGTTATCCCAAAGACTTTTAAAGGCAATGAAAAAGTCGATAGCGCCGAGGTTACAAATGAGAATGTTCAGTTTTTGTATAAAGAAGGTATTGAGTACTTTTTTATGAATCAGTCGAACTATGAACAGTTTTCGGTTGATGGTGATTTGATTGGCTCAGCAGCTGATTTAATGACCGACGGCATTGAGGTGACTGCGAAATATTTTGAAAGCAGAGTCATAGCAGTTGAGCTACCGATAAAAATTTCACTCAAAGTTCTTGAGACCCCAGAGGTAACTAAAGGCGACACTCAAAGTACTGTTCAAAAAGAAGCTACGCTTGAAACTGGTGCGGTTGTACAAGTACCAATCTTTATCAAACCAGGCGATTCAGTTGTGGTTGATACGCGTAACAGCAGCTACGTCGAACGAGCCAAGTAGTAACTATGTCTCAAAAAATCAGACTTGATAAACTTTTGTACGAAGTCAAAGGTTTGAAAAGTCGCTCAGCTGCCACGGCCATGATTATGGCGGGTCGCGTCAGTGTCGATGGTAAGAAGGTTGATAAGGCCGGTTTTTATGTGAAGCCCGATGCAGAGCTACAGATAAAAGCCGGACCACGATATGTCTCGAGGGCTGGAGGCAAACTCGCTTCGGTTGCAGATGAATTTCATATGAACTTCAAAGATAAAATTGTACTCGATGTTGGTTCATCGACCGGAGGATTTACAGATTACGCACTGCAGAATGGCGCGATTAAAGTCTACGCAGTTGATGTTGGTACAAATCAACTTGAGTGGAAGCTCCGCCAGGATCCTCGAGTAGTAGTTCTTGAGAAGACAGATATTCGTGATGTCCAAGGACTGGTAGATATTCCGCAAATAGTCGTTATTGATGTTTCATTTATCTCACTTCGTTTAGTACTGCCGTCAATCGCGCAGTTAATCGACAGTAAAACTGAAGTTTTACCAATGGTGAAGCCGCAATTTGAAGCTGATTATAAAACAGCCAGCATGCATAAAGGTGTGATTAAGAACAATACGATTCGTCGCGGAATTTTAAAAGATATGGAGCTTTGGATGCAGGCGAATGGTTGGGTAATTTCTGCTAAAGCTGATTCAACCGTTCATGGTGCCAAAGGCAATATAGAGCGGTTTTATAAGCTTAATCTAGCCAAGAAATAGTTTTAATTCTTATCCATCTACTTTTGCTGCCAAAAGTAACAAAACCACTGGGTTTGTATCAATATCTTGAGACAGCCATTGTTATGGTTCAACAACAGATCAAAACAGACCCCCGTTAGTCGCCCACTCACTATGTTTGGGGTAGTGTTTCGATAGAGTGTTGCTTAAAATAACAGCGCCTATCTCAGGAATTGCTCTTTTATGCCCAGACCTAAACATCAGAAATAGTTCTCGGTCAAAGTCGAGCATCCGCCAAAACCGAGAAATAACTCATCTTAATATCCTTGCGTGATGAAGACAGTCTTTAGACCGACAAGAAAGGGAGTTCTGAAGAACCAAAAAAAATGAGATGAGTTATTTCATGGTGTCTTGAAGGCAGTGAGAGAGTTTTGTATTACTTTGCTGGTGCAAAGTGGTCAGTTAAAGGATAAATACAATATAGAGAGTCGTCACCTCAGCATTGCTCTCAGAGTTGAAGTTAATTTTTTATAGTGGGTTAAATTTAACAGATGTAGATACACATATTATAGTTTTTCACCCACCAATTTTTAGTGTAATAATACATATATGATATATGTAGTGCGATGGAACCTTCAAAATGCATGTGGATAAAATCAATCAAAATGGTGCATAAAATTCGTAATCTTGGTTACGCTGGCATCTCATTTGTCAGTTATTTCCGGTAAGAGTCTTTCACGACAAGCAGATATGCGAAAAGCTACACGTTGAAGCGGAACTCAACGACGTCATCTGGTTGCATGGTGTAGGTTTTGCCTTCGGTACGGACTTTGCCAGTCTTCTTGGCGGCTGGACGACTGCCAGCCTCAAGTAAATCAGAAAAGTTTATTACTTCGGCGGCGATAAAGCCTCGTTCAAAATCGGCATGAATAACTCCTGCGGCTTGCGGAGCGGTGCTGTCTGCTTTAATTGTCCAAGCCTTAACTTCCTTTTCACCCGCAGTTAGATAAGTTTGTAATCCTAGGATAGAGAAGCTAACTTGGCTCAAGCGAACTAAGCCTGACTCTTTTAGACCAAATTCTTCCATAAACATCTCAGCATCTTCGCCATCAAGCTGGGCGATTTCGGCTTCAATTTTTGCACTGACAAAGACCACGTTTTTAGTCGGTGCAAGAGCTTCGAGCTCTGCCTTTTTTGCGTCATCATTTAGCGTATTCTCATCAACATTAAAAACATATATAAATGGTTTAGCAGTTAACAGATTGAGATACTCTAGTTCTTCCAACTCAACACCACTGTTGATTGCTAAGATTCCTTCGTCTAGCTTTGATTCCAGTTGTTCAAGTAGAGCCATCCTAGCTCTAGCTTCTTTGTCTGATTTAGCCTGTTTGTTTAGTTTTGGCATATGATTTTCAATTGTCTGCAGGTCAGCGAGGATTAGTTCAGTGTTGATTGTTTCAATATCTTTTTTGGGATCGAGGTGATTATCAACATGTTGGATGTCACCGTCTTCGAAAGCCCGTACAACCTGGACGATGGCTGCCGTTTCACGGATGTGGCTCAAGAAAGCGTTTCCCATGCCTTCGCCCTTATGTGCACCAGCAACAATACCAGCAATATCAAGGAACTTAACGGTAGCTGGCACGATTGGGGCGCCATCGTACAAATCACTTAATTTTTGCAATCGTTCGTCCGGGACAGCAACAATACCTTCGTTTGGTTCGATGGTCGCAAATGGATAGTTGGCCGCCAAAACATTATTTTTGGTCAGCGCATTAAACAGCGTGCTTTTCCCGACATTGGGCAGTCCGACGATTCCGATTGATAGCACGCAATCCTACCTTTCCACCTTCATTAGGTATGTTAGAGTTCCAATAATCGCTATCTTCAGCACGAAATCTTTCCTTTCCCGAAGCAATACTTTCCATAGTGGGTATAAAGCCCGATATGGTAACTTCTTCTTTTGTTGCTATTACTTTATCAACTATCTTACGAACAGTAAAAAGCTTACCCTCAAAGGGAAGTTTAGTCATAAACTCATTGAAGCCTTTTGCTAAGTGATCTAGGTCCATATTCTGGAATTGGCTTAATTTATCCTCGACAGGCTCTGATTGCAGCTTTAACAGCTCCTCACGACGCTTACGGACACTTTTTATCTGTTCTTGATAAACCTCCTCGCTCATTAGCGTTTGTCCGTACATTTTTGCATATCGGCGTTCTTCCTCTTCTAGCATTTTGAGATTTTGCTTAACGTCGTTACTGCTGGTATTATCCTGAGCCTTATCAATTTTCTTGTCAGCATAACGCTGCACTTGCTGCTTAATAAGATCAGGGTTCGTTAATAGATCACAAATTTTCTCCCAACCTGCGGCATCAAGTACAGTTACATTAACACCAGCCTCTTTGCAAACAGTAGGCAAGGGGAAGTTGTGAAGTCTGTCAGTGCAGCGATAGTACTTTTTGCCATCAGGACCATCGCCAACACGCTTAGCACCACAGGGACACCATACAAGCCCGCCAAAGAGGTATTTGTGTCGCTTGTTGCGTTGAGCAAATTTTGCGTTCAACTTAATTTGTTTTTGGACTTTATCAAATAATGCCTCATCGACTATTACAGGTACTTTTACCATAAGCCACTCTTCTTTATCTCTAACTTTACGACTGGTTTTGTTTGTGTGTCGGTGCTTATATTTCTGGGTCGATTTTGCTTGGGGGTTTTGCGGAAGCACAGCTTCTAATTTGTAGTAATAATGTCGACCAACATAAGTTTCATTTGTTAGCAGTCTGCTCACCGGTCCTTTGGTCCAAGATGCTCGTTTACCTTTCTTTGGTGGAATTTCTAACTCATATAAGCGTCGTATAACCTCACGGAGCGATATGCCCTCTATGCCAACCCACTCAAACATCATTCGAACTACTTTTGCTTCTTGTTCGTTAATCTCAAAATAGCCGTTTTGTTTGTTTACGCCCTTACCTTTAACAGGGATGTAGTTGTAGCCGTAAGGCGGATTGTAGCCAAGAAGGTTTCCGCCACGTACCTTATTCAACTTACCAAGTCGAAATCGTTCAGCAATTTTAACTCTCTCATACTCGTGGAAGACTCCCATAACACTACCCATAAGCTGCTCTTCAGGAGTCGTTCCATTTACATCGTGGAGGCTTTTGAACTCAACTCCTGAGTGCCCTAGCTCCTCTATGACAATTTCTTGATATACAAACTTCCTGGAAAGTCGACCGCGGTCAAAAACGTAAACAATATCAAACTTATTTAGCTTGGCATCTTGTCGTAGTTGATCTAGGGCAGGGCGTTCAAGAAATGCACCGGACCAACCCTCGTCTTTATAAACACAATCCTCAATAAGCACGCAGCCGTCTGCTTTGATAGCCTCACGGATTTCGTGAAGTTGGGTTTCAATCGTTTGTTCGTCCTTTTGGTTATCTGTGCTAACCCTGGCGTAAAGTGCAGCTCGTTTCATTTAATCTTTCCTTTTTGTTGTGCGTTTTTTAATGAACTCCTCAATAGCTTGCTCGCTTATTCGATATCCGCGACCAAGTTTTACTGCCTCTAATTCGCCATTTTTTATATAGGTAAGAACGCTTTGCCAATGAACCTGTAAACGCTCAGCGACCTCTGTAACTGTTAGATACTTTTCCATAGTTGATCCTTTCGTTACTATAAATAACTATAAACCATTATAAATAATAATACTACGGTTATGTTTGTTGCGCAAAGAACATATCAAGCAAGTAATCAAATACCTCATCAACTGCATCCGCAGGGGCGTCTGGACTAAGCTGGTACTTGACCACTGGTTTAACAACTTTGCGCGGCATAACCTACGGCTGCTCCTTCTTAAAAATTTGTTCTTCGACCATACCCTTATAGCGGCTGGATCGATACTTGAGACCGTGACAGTGTCTACAGGCTATTAGTGACACCTGTACATACAGTTTTGCAACGCGGGTCTTACAGACTGGACAAATAAACCAGTACCGTTGTCCGCCGTGTCCAGTAGAAGTTGTTACTAAGTTAACTTGCATATCACCGACGTAAACCGGCTCCTGGATAAGACTTTCTTCAAACCGTGCGCGGAGTGACTTTACGACCTCATCAACGCTAATTGAGTTGACGGTGTCACTTACTGGAGAGTTTCCGTAATCATTGCCCGACATTGTTTTGTCCCTCGGACTTATCTTTAGTCTTTGAGTTGATTTGCTGGTTCTGGGCAACGAAGGCATTGTTAGCTTTAAAAGACACCTTTAATGCTGGCTGCTTAAAGTGTTTAAGGGTATTGATAGCCGATAGGTACTGTCTGGCGCATCTATCCACTTCCTTGCTCAGCACAGAGTAGTAACCATTCTTCTCGCTACTTAAAAAGTCTATTCTGGTAATCGAATTGAGCTTGTAACCATACTCGATCATCCGGCAATACGCCCAACCGGCTGTTTGTGCCAACATCTTCTCTGAAGTGGTCTTACATTCATATTCTGCTATGAGCTGATCAGTAACTTCGATTAAGAAGGTTCTGTACTTTTTGGTATCGAGTGTCTCGGCTAAAAGGTAGTGGTTTTCCAGTGCAACTATAGCTGAAGCTTGCTCTAGCTTCTTGTTAAGATCGTCAACCAATGTCTTTTTCTTAGCTGGACTACTTGCTTCGTACTCATTCCACATATCAGCTGATTTTTTCAGTAGGGCAGCGGGGTCAATCTCAATTTCAACATTTTTGAGCATCCGCTTAACTTCATCAGGAGTGAACTCTTTGGCTAATTTCTTGCCGTTCTTTTTACTCGGTTTGTTATTGCTCATATTTCACCTCAATCCCGTAGTCATCATTCAGGTCAACACCACTTAATGATCGCGGTCCAATGCGAAGCGTGATATGCACAAGTTTTCTATCCCTTAGCATCTGTAGTAGATCTGGCGTAACCATATGACGTGCATAGTCTAAGAACTGTTGCTGCATCTCCTCGGCATCACCGTACATAATGCAGCTTGAAGTATCCGTACAGCAGCTAGGGGCTTCTACATCTATATGAACCCAAGAGAAGTGTTGTGGCTGATCCTTCTCGTCGTCATAGTGTTTCCCGCGCCGCTGACCTTGGTTTTTATCTGAAGCTTCGCTGTTCTTTTCTAAGATATCTATAGCCTGATCTATTGCGTCGTGGCTCATAGCTTAACTCCTCCGAATTTTGACGCGAACGGCAACTTCGTCGTAGACAGGCTTTTTATTCGGACAGCTGTCATAGCACGTTTTACAGACAGTTTTCTTGCTATAACGTTTCTTTGGGCAGAATACGCATTTGTCACCGAAAACTGCTATATGTAGTGCTTCACAAAAATCACCGTAAGTATCTATTCTTTTACATTTAGTATCCATAATCATTTTTCCTCATTTAATCTATGTAGCTTGTTTAGGATTTGGCTTATCAGGTCATAGCTTCCTCCTTCCACAGTGTCAGATTTTCTTTATTGGTTGCTGGAGCATCAGAGTTGCGGATTGCCTTACATTCGTCACTCAGAAACCAATCAAAGCTACTGTCCAATTTCATAATCTTTTCAGGTTCGCCAACTCGTCCTCGGCTCTCTTGGCTGATAGTGCAAAGACCAAGTATTTTGAGTGACTCCATTTCTTTTAATGCAGTCGGCTTTGAGCAGTTAAGGACCGCCTCAACTTCCGTGGTGCAGATTTCACCATCTAGTTCGAGTAATGCCCGGAAAAGGCGAGTTCTGACCGTAGGAGCGCTATCTATGGCTAGTTCAATTGCTAGGCGCACATCATCCTTTGTCAGTTGCGTTCTTCCGTTAATTAAAGCGTGTCCTCGGCATAGGTTGTAAAAAAGTTGGTTAATACGGTCTGGCTTTTCAATAGTCGGCGTAGTATAGCTGTACTCTGTGCCGTCCTCGCCCCGATCTTTCCAAAGGTTAATTACACCCCGTAGACAAGCTAAGAGACGAGCGCAGCGTGCAATAATAAGCTTCAGCTCACGCTCATCTTGGGTGTTATCCCAATCAAGCCCCTCAGGGTATTTAGACCAGAGCGTTTCAAGTAGTTGCTTAGTTACGGTTTTACAGGCTTTTTCTTTGGTCTTATAGGCTGTAGAGCCAAGCTGTTCGGCAAGTTCGTCCTCAGACTTGTCTTTGGAGTTCATATTAAGGAAGAACAGCCGTGACCCAAGGTTGCCCATCATTTTCCATACCCTAGGTGGAATGGGCGTAGAAGCTGCCAGAACCATAAAAAGATACTCGCCAACATATTGACGCTGTCCGTGAATGCCGCTATCGGTGTTGAAGCCTTCACCGTCAAGCACGCGAGTTAAAATTCCTAGACACTCGTTTAGGTCGTCATCACGCTTTGAAAATAGTGTCGCCAAGTCTCTGATAAGGAACAGCTTGTATTGTAGTCGTGGCAGTAAATCGACTTCTCTGAGCTTTTCTTTTTTGACATTGGCAGCATTTGAAACAAACGAAGCTGGCGTAAACTTATCTGTTGCGTAGGTAAGCCCCTCGATCTCAGAGAAAAAGTTGATAGTGATGGTTTTACCTGCTGAAGGGACATCAACTAACACCAGAGCAAAGGGATTTGTAACATCTTTGATGAGGATTTGTGCAATAATCGACAAGCCAATTTCAGCAGCAAACAGTAGGTCGGGGAAGTTGTCATTTATAACGTCTCGCCACTCACTGAATGAGATAGTTTCATCTGGTGTTGGGACCGCTAAAATACGGGGTGCGCTATCAAGGCTAACTGTTTCTACAGTATTTTGTTGTTCTTCATTTTCATTATCATTTTGCTTCATTGTCATAGTCGTTACCTTGAATAAATCCTGTTCTTCATTAACTTGATGTTGTTAAAGTAGCTGAGTGGCTCAACGGATAATTCCTTCTGCCAGTAAGCTCGTACGGTATCCTCTAACTTGTCTTCTCTGCGAAAGACAAACTTCACCCTGCTTGGGTTACTTCTGTCTAGCGAGTGAAGGCGAAAACCGAGTGTTACAATGGTGGTACTCAGCCCAAGGTCCGTTGTCTCAAAGTATTGATCGTCATCGTTCATTTAATTTCTCCAATATTTTTGTCCTCGCTCTTAATAAGGCAAAAAAGACCCTAACATTGGAAATAAAAAAAGCCCGATCATATGAATCGGGCTAATTATCTTTTGTGGCTAACTAAGTAGCGTAGGAGGCTAATTGTGCCTTGAAAGTAGGTACTTTCTCTCTGAGGCGTGGGCTTGTTGACTGGATGAGCATACTAAGAATAGTCGTCCTGTCTTGATGGGTGTAGTATCGTTTGTTTTTATTGCGTTGTGGAACAACAAGACCCTGCTTTTCTAGACGGTAAAGATACATATCTGAGATACCAAGTTGAATGCGTAGTTGTGTTGCCGTGATATATTTTTCCTCTATTTCTAGTCGTATGGGACCGTACCTTAGTATTTGCATTGTTTGAGGACTAAAAGGGATTATGTAGGCGTCTATATATTTCCTGGCTATCTGAGAAAAGTAGTGATGTTTCTCTGCTGGTAACAAGTCTTTCCTGATCCAGTTTCTAATTGTCTGTGGCGATTTGCCAGCAACCTCAGCTGCCACCTCGGTAAATAGGTACTTTTTACCCTGATATTCGTAAAGTGGCAAATAATCCTGGGACAAAGAACGTCTTTTCTGTCTACTTAATTTACGGTGTTCATCGCGTAGTTTAACTATCATATATAACTTGGCTCTGTAGTAACCAAAGAGGGGTGTATGGTTAGCGCCTTTATGTATGTACAGGTATTCGAAGCAACTCTCTTGAATATGTGCCTTGAAGTTTCGCGTTGTTGTTTCTTCATCACATTCTATGTCACCAAGTCTTTGTATAATTAGATAAGATCTCCTATAGCGACCCCATTTTCTCATAAGTATGATAGTGGCATCCTCGTCACCGGAAGCAGCTGCAACTACAAGTGCATATAGCCTTAAAAAGTAAATCTCAGACCATCGGCGTAAAACTTCAATTATTGGACTAAGCCACCTGAAACTTGTACGCAAAACGTTTGTGATTTTTTCTGCTATGTTCTTAAAAACGGAAGTTATCTTAGCAAACCAAGGTGGATGCTTGAAATTACTGAACCTGGAGAGAACTGTCTGTACTAATGGAGCGATACGGCTGGTAATTCCTGATCCAATTTTTTTGAATATGCTAGAGAAGGAGGGAAGAGATTGTCTCAGTGCCTCGAACATTTTTTGGATCTTCTCGCCAAGCTGACGCATTGTTTCAAGCATCGGCTCCATTGTCCGAGCAATACTCTTGTGAGCCTCTGCCATTTGTTGAGCAAGTTTGATAGCGGGTTGTGTAGCTTGAAATGCCACACCAACACTCTTAAAGACCTGATTTATGTTACTTTGAAAGCCAAGTGCTTTTGCAAGGCTACCCTGAACCGAATTAACTTTAACTACGGCTGCAAAAGCTCCACTAGTTCTCAGGCGTTCATTCAGAGTTTCCTGGACGTCTTTTTGCTGTTTTGTTGCTTGTTCACGCGCACGTTTAATAACAGTTAGCTCAACAGTTTTAGGCTCTACTTCAGTTTTCTTTTCTGTGGGGGCATATAAATCAAGATCATATTTTGCCTGACCTTGATTTACATTCTTATTTTTCCCCTCGTTTGACACTGCTAAGCCTCATTTTCATATAATCTTTGTACCTACTTATAATTATATCAAAAACTAGTACATCTACTGGTTGCCTCATCAATAAAGTAACGCTAGCGCAATATATCACTAGGCAAAAAATGCTTGGTCATTTTGCTCCCGAAAAAATTCGGCATTGATACAGCGGAGTCTTATTTCTGAAGATTAACAGGGGTAGCCCCCCGCTATGACTTTTAAAATCTATATAAAATTAGTTTTTAAAGTCCCTGAAAAAGGTCGCTTATATTCACTTTTAGTGTTTTTGCGATTTTGCTAAGTGTACTAAGTCGCGCCCATCTTTTGCCGGTCTCTATATAGGCGATTGCAACTACGCTCATATTGATGCGTTCTGCGAGTTCTTGTTGCGTAACTCCTCGACTCTTGCGAACCTCAGCAACCCTTCTGCCAAAGGCTTTCATTAACTTCTGCTCACGTGTACCTGTCATACACTAAGCGTAGAAATAATAAACAGATAGTTACATAAACTAACTGTTTATTTTATTGATAATATATGATAAATTTTTATAGAGATAACTTAAACAAGGAGTTTATAAGTGAATTGGTTCAAAAAACACAAGATAATAACAGTAGTTCTAGCGTTGGTAGTAGTTGGAGGCATTATAGGTGCAGCGGGTGGCGGTTCTAGCACCACCTCAAACCAGAGTACTAGCGGAGGTAGTAATCAGTCTGATAAGACCGAAGAAAAAGCAATAACCGCTAAAATTGGCGAACCGGCACGTGATGGCAAGTTTGAATTTACTGTAACCAGCATTAAATGTGGTGAGAAATCAGTAGGAGACCAGTACCTAAACGAAAAAGCACAAGGTGAGTTTTGTCGTCTTAGCCTTAGCATTAAGAACATAGGTAATGAGGCTCAAAGCCTCTTGTCAAGCGATCAAAAGCTCTTGAATGCTGAGGGTCAACAGTTTGCTGCCGATGACACA
>CAZUNB010000026.1:14671-15650 GCA_964622235.1 uncultured Candidatus Saccharibacteria bacterium
CCTGGTAACAGTGTAAAGGGTGATATTTTGTTTGATGTACCTGCTGGTGCAAAGATTACCACTGCTGAACTACACGATAGTTCCTTCTCGGGTGGCGTAAAAGTAAACCTCCAGTAGTCGTCGCTCACAATTAAAGCATTTTCATAAGTTTAGATTATCAGCTCGCCCAACAGAGAGCGAGAGATTGACACGCACCTTAAAATATGATAGTATGTAGCTAGTTAGATAACAAAAATAAAAACCTAACGCTACAATAAGAAATTACTATGCAAAGTCCAGGAAGCTCATTTTTACACGATCGTAACCCACAGATGCACACATCTGATGAAGTTGAGGCTGTAGTGGGCTATTTACGTCAGGGTGGCGAGTCTATTCCTAATGAGCCTGCTGATAAAATCTCGGCTCATCTGGGATTTTTGGCTAACCGTGAATACGTAAACGACGGTATTTTAACTGGCGACCAGGCTAGCATAGACCGTCAGATAGATGCTCACGTCATTAAAGCAGAGGATGTACCAGAAGGTTATTTTGAATTGCAACGCCGAATAGCTCGCGAACAGGGTCACGGTGATATTCAAATAACCTCTGAAATGCGTCATCAAATGGTTGAGGCGGTACAGGCTGATCAACGTGCTGGACTTGGTAAATGGGTTGAATACCTCGGCGGTGACGACGGTGGATACCCTGATTGGTTTAAGAGTTACACTTGGACATCGGTTACTAAACTCGGGACATTCGATAAAGAAAAAAACGAGTTTCAGAAGCGTAGTCGTGGCACGACAGCGCCTTACCCTGAACTGAACCGTGAAGCGTTAGCTTACGTTTATGATGTGCTAAATAAATCACGGATACAGGGTGAGCAGGTCAATGGCGGGGCTAACGATGCCGAACTTCAAAAGCTCCTTAAAAGTGGTAATTTCGGTAAACTCTACGCTCACGCTGTCTTGGAAGTCACTCCTGATAGTCCAGAGTTAAGAAA
>CAZUNB010000027.1:0-14880 GCA_964622235.1 uncultured Candidatus Saccharibacteria bacterium
CATCACCGTATGATCGAGTATCTACCACAACAACTCCATCAATGAATGGCGCCTCCACACTACCCGCTGTAGATAATACCACAATTCCGCTCTTGTTTACATTCTTACATAAGTTTTCCACAGCTATTTCTGAAAACTCTTTGAACGGTGGGTCAAGAAATACGATATCAAAACTATCTGAGTTCTTATTTGCCCACGGTTGGTTATCGCCCTTAACCACTTTGATATCAACATCTTTATTCTGGCTTCGAACCAGTGAAATATTTTGCTGCAAAACTTTAAACGCAGAGGTGTGTTTTTCTATAAACAATACCGAATCGGCTCCCCGACTTAATGCTTCAATACCAAGTGCACCACTCCCAGCGTATGCATCAAGTACTGATTTGCCTTTTAGATCTCCGAGTATATTGAATATTGCCCCTCTGATTTTTTCGCTCATTGGGTGCGTGACACCGCCAAATTTTGGTTCAATAAGTTTAATATTTTTAAATCGTCCCGAAACTATTCTCATGAATTTTCTCGAGCCATAACCACAGCGCGATACCAAGCCTCAGTGATCAGTGAGACAATCGATGGTACTAATGTTTCTCGTGCATCACGAGCCAGCGCGGTATTCCAGCCGCGGCGAATAAACCGTTCGTACATGTGTAATTTAGCAACTTCATCAACTGACTGTTTGAAGTTCTCTGTATACGTCTGCTCTAGTCTTGCCTGCAGGCGCGCATCGCTCATATGAAGATTACTAAAACTGCGCGGTAAGATAATTGTAGCTACACCAATTTCAAAACCATGATGAGAAACCATCAGACCCTTAGTACCCCAAATCTTCCAATTTCGATTGAGTGTATCTAGTTTTCCGTCGCCACGGGCAATAATTTTTTTAGCCTTGCTTGTCCGCTGTGAACCGTCAAGCCCAGTTGCTTCGGTCATCGCCTGTTCGTATGGGAATTGGTGGGCCGGAGTTAGCCCATCGACAATACCGTGCGCCAACCACGCAGCTTCAAAAGCCGCTCGCTCAACATTTCGTTCAAACAAAGCAGTAGCTAGCAGCTTGATCTGGAGTTCAAGGATTTCTGTTAATTTAGTATCGTTTTCATTGTCTGGATCAATATAATGCCAAAGCTCATTTTGGCTTGGTGATTTCATCTTGATACCATCAGGACCATCAACACCTTCGAAACGATAGAGTGCTTTCATCTTCGGAAATTTCTCTGGAGCAATATGTTCAAGCAAAATTCGATGTGAAATTTTATCCAGACGTTGATGAGCACCAAGAAAATTCGAAGTGTGTTTGTGTGTTAGAAATCCTGCGTACATAATAATTACTTAGTTCAATTGTACTATGCTACGAGCATTTATCGCAGCCTGTTTTAATTCAAGATAATCGTCAATATTATATTGCTTGATAAATTTTGCAAAAATTTGCTTAGCCCGAGCGATTTGTTTCACGTCGGTCAAACTCGCGAAATTAAGATTAATTTGACCTGATTGCTGTGTTCCATACAAAGCACCTGCGCCGCGAAGTTGCAGATCAAGTTCTGCGAGAGCAAAACCATCTGAGGTTGTTCCCATTGCTTTTAACCTTTTCCCTATAAATTTATCAGCACTAGGTACGATGAAACAGTAGCTTTTATGTTCACTTCGTCCGACACGACCCCGTAATTGATGAAGCTGCGCCAAACCGAAGCGTTCGGCACCTTCGATAATCATAACCGTAGCATTCGCGACGTCAACACCAACTTCTATGACTGTCGTACTGACTAAAACATCGATTTTTTTATCATGATATTGCTGCATGATCGATTCTTTTTCTTCATCTTTCATTTTTCCGTGCAACATTGCAATTTTATAAGCTTTCCCAAGCTTCGTCTTTTGTAACTTCTCCGTGACTGACGTGACATCTGGACCAGTCATAAATTCGCTCGGTTCAACCAATGGGCAGACAACATACGCTTGCATACCACTTTTGAGCTCATATTCAAGTAGTTTCATCATTTCTGGCCTAGCAGCTTGTGGCATAATTTTTGTTTCAATCACTTTTCTTCCTGCCGGCATTTCATCAAGTAGGCTAATTTCCAACTCTCCGTAAACAGTCAGCGCAAGACTGCGAGGAATCGGAGTTGCCGTCATGCTTAGTAAATGAGGCAATTGATTATTTTTACGCTGCAAAACAGCTCGCTGCTTGACGCCAAAACGATGCTGTTCATCAATTATTACCAGGCCAACCTTAGCGAAATCAACATCAGGTTGGATTAACGCATGCGTTCCAACGATCACATCGGCGGTACTACCCTCCATTTGATCATGAAAATTCTTCTTGCTTGCCTGCGTCAACAGACCAACTTTTATGTTAAAAGGTTTAAGGGTTTTGCTGAGTGATTTTTTATGTTGATTAGCTAAAACTGCGGTTGGTGCTAGGATAATTGTTTGCAACCCTGCATTGGCTACTTGAAGCGCCGCAAACGCAGCAACTAAAGTCTTACCACTTCCAACATCACCTTCGAGTAATCTGTTCATCGGTAGCACTGTCGCCAAATCTTGGATAATTTGCCAACTCTCCCGACGTTGGGCATCCGTCATAGTAAAGCTCAAGCTATCACGGAATCTTTCCGCTAGTTTAACATCGAACTCAATCTTTGGTGCTTTATATTGTTTAAGCTCTTGTCGAGCTAGATAACTACTTAGTAACAAAACCTGCAGTTCCTGCATAGCCAAATAGTCTCTCGCCTGCTCAATCTGCTCCATACTTTCAGGAAAATGCAGCCAATCGTAGGCAACGTCCGAACTTAGCGGTAAAAGTTCATCTGGAATAATATCTGTGAAATCTCTAAGCTGTTCTCGGACTTCAAACATGTATCGTCGTAATTGAGCACTTGTTAGACCTTTGGTTTCTTTGTAAACCGGTAAAATTCTCGAAGTCTGTTTTTGAAAATTACTAGGTTGTTCAAAACGTGGATTCTGCAACTGATAGCGCTGGGCTTGCAAACCGTACTCACCGCTAAAGTACCATTCGTCCGGCTTCTTCAACGATTCGGCGACGTATCGTTGGTTAAACCAAACAGCTTTCACCTGGCCTGTTTTGTCGCGGAGTGTCGCTGTCGTCACATGCATACCACGACGAACATAGCGCTGTTGGATTTCGACAACCTCAGCTTTAATAGTTGCAGCACCTGGAACTAATGAATCTACATTCGATACTTTAGAATAGTCCTCATATCGAGTAGGAACGTGGTTAAGTAAATCAAACACTGTCTCAATACCGAGCCGCTGAAGCTTCTGTGCAACTGCTGGGCCTACACCTTTGACCGTCGTTATTAGATGACTGCTCATCTTATTCATCCAAAATTACTTGTGCTGTTTCTTCGGCAGTCAGAGCAGAGTTATCTATTATGTAGTCATCATTTTCAGGATTCGATGAAATCACTTCGATCAGCTTCAGTTGACGTGTTGCATATTCGGTGTCACCTCTATCACGAAGCCGTTTTTTCAAAATAGATTTTGACGGCAGCAAAACAATATATTTTAGGTCGAACTGCTGAAATTCTTGCTTTAACATTTCTAATTCATTCTCTACAACATAATCAATCACTACATCATAGCCATCTGATATAGCAGACTTTGCAGTTGATATTATCGATTGCCAGGTAGAACGTATTTGTTCGCTCCACTCTATCTCTGGCTTGAACGTCATAGCGGCCTTGATTTCATCGCCATCTGCTAACACTGAGTTTTTTATCTTATCTCGTAAAATTTTACAGGTAGTTGACTTACCCGAGGCAATTGGACCAGAGACAACATAAATTTTCTGACTAATACTCAACTCCTACAGTTTTACCGCGAATGTGTTTTTGCCTTTTTTGATGAGTGATTTTTCTTTTAATTCTGTCTCAAGCGTTGCTTTTTCTCCATTAACTGAAACTGAATTTTGTTCAATGAGTCTTCGTGCTTCGCCTTTACTTTTTGCGATGTCTGTATCCACTAAAAATTCAATTAATCCTGATTGGCTTGAAGTTGGAAGTTCATTTGAGAGCGCACTAAAATCTTCGTCTGTTAGGTCGTCAACTTCGCGCTCACTAAAAAGTACTTCTGAAATTCGTTTGATACTCTCGGCTGCTTCTTGTCCGTGAACAATCGTAGTAACTTCATATGCTAGATATTTTTGTGCTAATCGTTCATGACGAGTAGCCTCAAACGTAGCCATAAGATTCTTTAGTGCTTCTTCATCAATCAACGTATATATTTTTAGATAATCTTCAACGCCAGCGTCATCGACATTCAGCCAAAACTGATAAAACGCGTATGGACTAGTAAGTTTAGAGTCTAGCCAAACTGCGCCTTCTTCACTTTTGCCAAATTTTAGACCAGTAGTCTTATTGACAACCAGAGGGCAGCTCCAAACATGCGCTTCTTTGTTCTCAATTTTACGTATTAGTTCAACTCCAGTTAACGAATTTCCCCACTGATCAGCACCGCAAAGTTGAAGCGTCACATTCTTCTCTCTATATAAGTGCAGGAAATCATAGCCCTGTATCAATGAATAGCTAAACTCAGCATAACTTAGACCTGAGCCGCTCTCACCAATACGGTTTTTAACAAATTCTCGATCAACTAATTGGCTCATACTCATTCGTTTGCCGACAATTCTGAGAAAATCAAGGTAGTTCATTTGAGAGAACCATTCATAGTTATCTACAACCTCGACATCAAGACCGCCGAAAACCTGAGAGTACTGTTCCTTTATCAACTCTTTGTTGCGCTCAACTTCATCGAGAGATTTTTCGCCACGCTCTTCGGTTTCTTTTGGATCGCCAATTAGGCCTGTTGCACCACCAACCAGCAATATAGGTGTGTAGCCGTGAGCAATAAACACTCGAGCCATCATCATACTCGCTAGGTTACCGATTGTCGCGCTCGGAGCACTTGGATCAACCCCGAAATAAAATGTACGTTTTTGTTGATCAAGCTCAGAAATATTCTTAAAAGTAGTTTGGTTTACGAAACCACGGAATTGCAATTCTTCAGAGAGTGTCATGTGACATATTCTATCATGAAATTAGACAGATTAAGCTATAATAACAAGCATTGAGCGTGATATACTATGCTTCGAGACTATCCATAAGCGGGAAAGAAATCTATGTCAGTTAAGAAATCTAATGGGAAGCAATTGCCAAAAAAGCGTATTAGTTCGTCCGTGAAAGCGAAAAAAGACACAATCAAATCTAACATCCGTCTACGAGGTCGTAAACCTCATCGGTCAAAAGCACGGGATGCAAGCAGTAAATTGCGTCAAATTGGTAAAAAGAATCATACAAAACTGAGCAAGAAAGAACACAACCGTCGCGCATATTTAAAGAATGCACCCGACGGTCGAATTCAACGTCTTCTTTGGCGACTCCACCCTAAACGTGTTGCTAAATACTGGTTCAGCAAACGCGGCGCTAAGATGATGCTTAAACTCTGTTCTGCAGGTTTTGTAGTTCTCGTATTAGCTAGTTTTGGTGTTTATGCATATTTCCGTAGCGAGTTACCAAATCCAGACGAGGTAAATAGTAAAGTTCTGGCGGAAAACACTCGATTCTATGATCGAAGTGGTAAAACATTATTATTTGAGCTCAGTGGTGATCAAAACCGTCGAATTGTTAAATTTGAAGACATGTCACCAAATATAAAAGAAGCCACTATCGCTATCGAGGACCAAGACTTTTACCAACATGGCGGCTTTAGCTTACGTGGTATCACTCGTGCCTTTATCAATAATGCACGTGGCGAGACTGGAAGTGTTCAAGGTGGCTCGACCATTACGCAACAATATGTAAAAAACTCATTTTTAACGAAAGAAAAAAGCTATACGCGTAAAATCAAAGAATTAATTCTCTCGGTTGAACTAGAACGAATATATTCGAAAGATGAAATCTTGAATCTATACCTCAACGAAATTCCTTACGGCGGTACTATTTATGGTGTTGAGTCTGCAGCTCAAAATTATTTTGATAAATCTGCCAAAGACCTGACAATAGACCAGGCGGCTTTCTTGGCTTCCATACCGCAACAACCAGGCCTTTATAATCCTTGTGACCAATCGCGATTTTCTAAAGACCAGTTCTTGGTGCGTCAAGACCGAGTCATCTCAAACATGAAGAAAACTGGAGATATTAATGCAGAACAAGCAAAAGTAGCGACAGAAGCCGATACATTGTCGACAGTTAATTGTTCGTTTAATCCATATAAAGATGCGATTGCTCCGCACTTCGTCGATGAAGTTCAGAAACAACTACTCGAAACATATGGTCAAGCATTGGTTCGTCAGGGTGGACTCGAGGTCAAGACAACTCTAGACCTTCCGACTCAAGCCTTGGCTGAAAAAACAGTCAAAGAATTTATTCCATTAGTTGATAGTGTTGGTGGTGATAACATGGCTCTAACTGCTGGCGATCAACGGAATGGACAGATACTAGCTATGGTCGGAAGTCGCGAGTATGGCTATAAAGATTATGGGTCTTATAACGCAGCAACGGCGTTACGACAGCCGGGTTCTAGCTTCAAACCATATGCATATGCAGAGCTATTTGAAACCGGAAAATGGGGCCCTGGTAGTACACTATACGACCTTAAAACCGATTTTAATGGTTATGTGCCACTTAACTTTAATGCAACACAGTTTAATGGTGCAATTCCAATTCGACGAGCTTTAGGTCAATCACTTAACATCCCCGCCGTAAAAGCACTACACATAGCTGGGATTGATAATGTAATTGCACAGGCAAAGTCGCAAGGTATCTCCAGCCTCAATGATCGTGAGCGCTACGGTCTGGCAATCGTCCTGGGTGCTGGTGAAGTTAAACTCAGCGATATGGTAACAGCCTATGGTTCGTTTGCCACCAATGGCATGCACTACGATCAGACCTATATACTGAAAGTCACTAATAGCAAAGGTGAAGTCTTGCAGGAAAACAACAAACAACCAGGCAAACGTGTTCTTGACGATCAAGTCGCCTTCTTAATTGGAGATATGCTCAGTGATAGAAGCGTCCGCGCTGGTGTTTTGAATGGCTTAAAAAACAATGTTGCAGTTAAAACCGGAACAACAAGTGATGTTAAAGACTTCTGGACAATGGGCTACAGTGACTACATCACTGCCGGTGTCTGGGTTGGCAATCATGATAACAAACGGATGGGCTACCGTGAATCTTCTCTCAGTATCGCGCCAATATTTGTCAGTTTTATGAATAATATTCACCAACAAAATAATTGGCAGGGTAAAGATTTCGAGAAACCAAAAGGCTTGAAACAAGTTACACTTGACCTCGATACTGGTAAACTTCCAACAAGTGGAACCGGCAGAAAGACAACTGACCTATTTCCAAGCTATTACAACGCTGGCAAAGTTGAGTCAAAACAACAGTTCGTTATCGATACGGTCTCTGGTAAGTTAGCTACCGATTGCACACCACCAAACACAAGAGAACAAGTTAGCTCCAACGGTATCGACGCTGAAATACCAAGCTCAGACCCGATGTATGCTAGCTGGCTTAAGCCAATCCGGGCATGGGCAGCTGGTAGAGGTAAGTCTGCTGGCGGTGGGGGTGGCGCATCTGTTAACGCTGCTGAGAAAGATGATATCCATAAATGCGACGACAAAAAAGCTTCCATAGGTTCAATATCGGCAACTGACATCGGTGGTGGTCGTTATCGACTAACGGCTACTGTTTCACAAGGAACACATGCGCTCGAATCAGTCAGCTTCTCGGTTGATGGCGGTCAAGCAGGCTCGACTAGTCCATCAGGTTCGGGCACTTTTAGCATCGAAACCAATCTAGGTGGTGGCTCACACAGCGTCAGTGTCAAGGTAGTTGATAAAGCTAAATATGAAGTCGAAGGTAGCAGCACAGTGACCGTGGCTGGAAGTGGCTTCAGTATTACTGGACCAAATGGTAACGTCGCGTTTGGTAGTCAGACTTTGCAATGGACAAGCGATCCTTCAGCATCAACCTACTCAGTGACCTGGAGTTGTAGTGGTGGTCCATCAGGCGGAAATCCTTCAGTAGCAACCACTAGTTTTGCAACTACGAATATTCCAGTTAATAAAACCTGCACATTCAGTGTGAAAAGTAATCCTGGCGGTACTACTAAAGGCGGTAGTTTTAAAACTACTTATTAGATTTCTTTTCATCAGATTTCACACCAACCAATTCTGCGAACATCATTTTGCCAGCGACCGTCTGCAGGCTACGGCCAATTTCGACATTAACAATTTTACCAATACTTTTAGCACCTTTATCAACTACGACCATTGTGCCGTCATCAAGATAGCCAACAGCTTGGCCGCGATCACTACCCTTTTGTACTAGCTTAATCTCGATCTTCTGTCCTGGCAAAATGACTGGGCGAAGCAGTTGTGATAGCTCATTAACATTTAAGACTAAAACTCCTTCGATATCGGCTACCTTATTCAAATTATAATCAGTAGTGTAGAGCGATGCTTTTCGTTTTTTAGCGAGCAGAACTAGCTTGTCATCTACCGCTCGATCATCATCAGCCAGCTCACGAATAATACGCAGATCGACTGCTTTATTTTTTTGTAATGCTGAAATAGCGTCCAGTCCGTCCCTTGCCCGGGCTCGCTTCATAGGGTCTTTGCCGTCTGCAAGCCCTTGTAGCTCTAAAATTACAAATTGTGGTACCAACAGCGTCCCAGGTATGAATCCTGTTCGTGCAAGCTCGAGGATACGTCCATCAATCAGCGCGCAAGTATCAATTAAGACCTCGTTTCCGCTATTCGCGTGAGAAGTTTGTGAGCCAGTTGTTTTTTTGCTTCTCATACTCGTGATGACGTAAATCAGAAACCCAGTCTGAATTAATAAAATTATAAAAATGTATATCATGTAATGTTTTCCTTGTTATTTTTTTAAATAAGAATTGAGTGCGTCGCGTAAGTTACTAACGCCACTATTCTTGCCATTTGAGTCCTTGGGACCAATAATATTTGTGAAGCCGAGTTTCTTGGCTTCAGCTATACGTTTATCGGCTTGCGCCACGGAACGAATCTCACCACTAAGACCAACTTCACCAAACACGACACAATCTTCTGGTAGCGACATTCCCTTCGAAGCACTCGCTATCGCCATAGTTACAGCGAGGTCAGCCGCGGGTTCGTTAATTTTGATACCGCCAACAATATTGACATAGACGTCTTTATCACTCAAATCAAGTTTGGTGCGTTGATTGAGAACCGCAACGAGTAAATTCAATCGATTAAGGTCAATCCCTACTGCAGTGCGTTTTGGGTAACCAAAGCTTGTCGCTCCTACCAAAGCTTGTACCTCTACCAAGATTGCACGACTGCCTTCAAGCGCAGCCAAAACAACTGAGCCATCAGTAGTTTGTCGCTCGGCCAACAAGGCAGCTGATGGGTTTTCAACCGGCACTAGGCCTTTTTCTTTCATTTCAAAAATCCCTAATTCATTAGTGCTGCCAAAACGGTTTTTAACTGCACGAAGCATCTTAAATCCACCATAACGATCACCCTCCAACTGCAAAACAACATCAACCAAGTGCTCAAGAATTTTCGGTCCTGCAATTGAACCTTCCTTGGTAACATGACCAACAATCAGCAAGGTGGTATTAGTTTGTTTAGCAACAGCTTGGAGCTGCTGGGCAGACTTGGTTATCTGACTGACACTACCAGGTGCACTATCTACACTTGACAAACCAATAGTCTGAATTGAATCAACAATAATTATAGCATGATTATCTTGAGCAATGGTCTGCGTGATATCGTCAGTTGAAGTAGACGCCGCAAATTCAAGCTCGGATGAACCCAGTCCGAGTCGTGCAGCTCTAATGGCAACCTGGTGGTTTGACTCCTCACCGCTAACATAGAGTGTTTTTTGTTTCTTGGATATGGCAGCTGCAACCTGCAATAGAATCGTTGACTTACCAATGCCCGGCTCACCTGCAATGAGGACAACGCTCCCAGCTACTAAACCACCGCCCAAAACTTCATCAACAGATGACATCTCGGTACTAACGCGTTTTTGGACGGTTTTTTTCTCGAGGGCTATCGTGGTACTTTTTAGCGACGAGCCGTGGGAGCTAATCTTGCCGCCACTGGCGCTAGCCACTCTGAATTCAACAAGTGTGTTCCAGCTCTGACAACTATCACACTTGCCAGACCACTTCGAAAATGTGTCACCACAATTTTCGCAGACATAACTTTGATTATTTCTTTTTGCCATCTAGTTTAGCTTTCCTTCTTTACCGGTTCTTTGTATTTTGAGTTAATAGATTTCTGTAAATCCTGTTGGCGTATCACAATATCGTTCTATACAGATATCTTTGCGTTGTATGAATCGATATTCTGGTTATAGCCCGTAAGCATATTGTTATAAGACCGTACCAACTGATTCTGACGGGGTATCAAACTATTATAGCTTGCTATGTTTTCGGTTGAAGAGTAACTATCGAGCTGTGAATTAATAGTACTAAGCTCGCTGTTAATTTCTGCCAAACTAGATTCTTGCTGGTTGATTGTCGCCTGTAGATTATTAATTTCTACATAGAGACTATTAGCTTGCTGCTCAATGTCTTTAAAAACCTGCGAGTATTCCCTATGCATCGAGACAATTGATAGGCGGTTTCTGAAATAACGAGAGTAGTATTCTTCGAGCTCAGGAGATATATCGCTAATCTCAGTTGCGATTAATGAATGAAGCTCATTGTTAACAACGCTCGCATCAGCTTCACGATATTGCTTCACGGTATCAAGAAAATCTGTTTCGGTTATCTTATTGAGCTGGCTCTCAAGCAGTGCATCAATTCTTATCCGTTCTGTCTCGTTCTTTGATAATCGTTTATAGACAGCATGTAGCATTTCATGTGCAGCAGTAACGTCCTCTACATTTTTCAACGACGGCTCATCGACGTTCAGAATAAACACTCTCTTTTCATCATAGCAACCAAGAACGTAGGTATATTCCGGGAAAGGACAATTGGAATTAAAAGTTTCTTTCTCGTCAACCTCTGGGTCGGAAATATAAAAAATCCGTTTTCCCTCATCAGTCATAGTAGTGCTAGAAGCGTAAGCCGCAACTCGCTCACTTGGTTGATAGTTTCTTAACGCATACCAATCATGGATCGACGAATAATTAAGAAAAACTGTCGCTAAGCCACCAATAAAGAGTGCTGGCATGAGCAAGCTACCTACTATTACTCGTGCAAAACCTTTTTCTCCTCTAGCCATCTCACCTCTTAGATTACCACAATGGACATCTTCCTTAATTCTTATTTATCGACGAATCTGCTACTCGGCACTCACCGAAAACTCGAGTTTACCTTTTTTCGCAGAGATAGATACAACGTCACCTCGATTGTACTCACCAGATAGAACACCTTCGGCTAAGCGATCCTCAATGTGGTCCTGAATTGCTCGTCGCAATGGTCGAACGCCATCGGTAGCTGAGTAGCCATTTTTTAGCAGGACATTTCGAGCTGGCGCAGAAACTTCAAGACCAAGATGCTGTTCATTCAAACGATTACTAAGATCTTGAAGTTGCAAATTTAGCACCTTCTTAGCTTCCGCTTTGGTCAAAGCCTGGAAGACAATTACCTTATCAAGTCGATTCAAAAGTTCAGGTCGCATACTTTCACGTAAATCTGACAAGACTTTCTCGCTGACTTCAGCGTGCAAGCTATCTAATTCTTCTTTTTCGCTAGGCTTGGAGACACGAAAACCAAGCGTTGATTCTTTTCGTAAGCTTGAAGCACCAATATTGCTAGTCATAATAACGATGGTATTTGTGAAATCGACTGATCGACCCTTCGCGTCCGTCAAATGACCATCTTCCAGAATTTGCAGTAGCAAGTTAAATACATCTGGGTGAGCTTTTTCTATCTCGTCGAACAATAGTAGACTATACGGTTTTTTACGAACCTTATCAGTAAGTTGACCACCCTCTTCGTAGCCAACAAAGCCAGCTGGTGCTCCAATCAACCGAGAAGTTGTGTGGCGCTCACTAAACTCACTCATATCTATTTTTATCAGTGAGTCGTCATCGTCAAAAAGTTCACGAGCTAATACACGTGCAAGCTCTGTTTTACCAACGCCACTAGGACCGAGGAATATAAACGAACCAATTGGACGACGACTATCTGAGACACCACTTCTATTTCGTCGAATTGACCGCGAAACAGCTTTAACAGCAGCTTTTTGCCCAATAATATTTTTACTTAGGTGCGTTTCAAGTCTTAAAAGATGATTAGCTTCTTGTCTAACAATTTTTTGCAAAGGTATGCCTGTCATGTTCGCTACAACTTCAGCAATGTCATCTTCATGAAGTTTAAGATTCTGCTTTTCGCTAGCTTTGGCTCGAGATTCTTCAAGCTTTGTTCGCAGTTGTGCGTATCTGGTTTTATAAAGAGCCGCTCGTTCATAGTCTTCATCATCAACTGATTGTTCCATTTGTCGCTGGACACTTCGGAGTGAACGTTGCAAGTCACGTTGTTCAGCATCAATCACGCCGTTACTGATTCGTACATAAGCTGAACCTTCATCGATTAAGTCGACAGCCTTGTCTGGTAGCTGGCGATCATTGATATATCGATCTGCCATACGAACGACTTCCGGTAACAAGTCTTCTGGAATTTTTACTCCATGATGATTCTGATAGTGTTTTCGTAATCCTTTCAGGATTGCGACCGTCTGTTCAGGACTAGTTTCTGGCACATTGACGGGTTGAAAGCGTCGCTCTAGCGCACTATCTTTTTCAATAAATTTTTTATATTCAGCATCAGTCGTAGCACCGATTACTCGCAATTGTCCCCGTGCTAGAGCTGGCTTTAGCAAGTTAGCGACATCCATTGAGCCTTCAGCTGAACCCGCTCCCATTATTAAATGCAACTCGTCAATAAACAAAATTATATTTGGATCGTCCTGTAGCTCTTCCATCATTTTCTTTAAACGACCTTCGAATTCACCACGGTACTTAGTTCCTGCGACTAAACTTGTTAAATCAAGCGAAATGATTCTCTTATCGAGTAGTGGTTCTGGCACGTCGTCATTGACAATCTTTTGGGCTAAACCTTCAACAATCGCAGTCTTTCCAACACCAGCGTCACCGAGTAAAACGGGATTATTCTTGGTGCGACGGACCAAGATTGTAATCATCCGTAGTAATTGATCTTCGCGACCTATCAACGGGTCTAGCTCGTCATTCTGAGCTTGCTTCGTAACATCAATTCCGAAATAATCAATCGCCGAACGTTTTTTTCCACGGCGACGAGACTTGCTGTTTGAAGTGTCAGACTCAGCTTCATATTGTTGATTATTAAGATAACTCTCTACGGAACCTTTTAAGTTTTCTACGTCGACACTCATGTCTCCGAGTAGAACAGTTGAGCGTGCATTCTTCTGGTTAATCAAACAAAACAGAATATGTTCGGTACCACAATACATTTGATTAAATTCACGGGCAATATCCCAGCTCATTTTAAGAGTCAGCTTTGCAGTTTCACTAAGACCTCTGGCCTCAGCTTGCTGAATACGAACGCGTGGAGTCAAGTTAAGAGCGGTTTTAGCTCGTTCAAAATCAACTCCAGCAGTATCAAGCATTTGAGCAGCTACTGATGTATTCTGGGATAGGACACCTAGCAGAATATGCTCAGTGCCAATGTAACTACTGCCGAAACCCCGAGCAATTTCATCAGCAGCAATCAAACTTTCTTTGGCGTTGTTAGTAAGCCTATCTGCATAAGGTGAAAAATCGAATAAATGTGATCGTGACATGCAACTCCTAAATTACCATTACAGTATAACGGACTTGGCACTCAGCTTGCAAGAGTGCCAATCACTGTTCTTGGAATGCAAGGTTCTGAGGATTTCCTTCAATGTAACTAACAATATTTTCAAAACAAATACGACTAGCTTCACGTATCGTGGTCTCTGTATAGGCTGCAATATGTGGTGTTACCGACACTGAATCAGTGTTTAGTAATTTTTTGTACAGAATATCATTTACATCGTAATTAAGACTACTTGCATTGTCAGTTATATAATGTGAGAATTCATCTTTTGTTAAAGCCATAAATAAATCATCATAGTTTTTTGTCTCAGCTCGACTGACCGACAAAAAGACTGAATTTTTATTTAAATTGTCGAAAAATACCTTGTTGAACATTTTCTCAGTCGATGAATTCTCTGACACGCAATCAATAACAAAATCTTGATTCCTCGTCTTTTCGAAAATATCATCATTGCGAGTACAAAATTCAACCTCAGCACCGAGTGATAGAAGTTTCCCACCAACTTCTATTCCTATGTTTCCTTTACCTATAATGCATACTTTTGAATTATAGATTGTTTTACAGATCACTGGTTTTGGCTCATCAATTTCTGTCGTATTTACAAAATCATCGAGTCTTCGAACATGTCGCAGCATCATTGCTACTACCCATTCACTGACTGCAATTTTGTTACATCCTGGGCTGGTTGATAACAAGACTCCATTGTCTTTAAAAATTTGTTTCTGCATAAATTTCGTTGATACGGATGGCACAGTTAGATAAACGTTTTTGATATTCATCCAAGCCTCAGATAATCCGGTAATATGGGAGCAAATAATATTTGCACCTTGAACACGTCGCAACCAATCTTCTCCCGAAGATGGTTGTGTATCATAAAACTTAATACTGCTAGAAAGACCTGTCAGCTTACTACGTTGTTCGGCTGTAAAACCGATATCCTGGGTAACAACAATTTTCATAATGCGTAAAATTAGATGTTTTGCCTAGTTAGTCGTTTTGGTTTTCGACAGCTTTAAGAAGTGAATCTTCTAGCTGAGCTTTACTAGCTAATTTCTTTCTAGCTGGTGCCGCAGTTTGTTTCTT
>CAZUNB010000027.1:14890-15174 GCA_964622235.1 uncultured Candidatus Saccharibacteria bacterium
CCAGTCAATTTACGAGCGAGGCGGACGTTTTGCCCACCGCGACCAATCGCAATAGACTGCTGGTCTTTGTCTACATAGACAATTGCCTTATGCGATTTCTCTTCGAGTACTACTTGTTTAACTTCAGTTGGCGAAAGCGCATGAGAGATATACGTTACCAGATCATCATCCCACTGGATGATATCTATTTTTTCTTCATCACCGATCTCTCCGCTAACTGCTTGGACTCGTGTTCCATGACCGCCAACAAATGTGCCGACTGGATCAACACCCGGGACGGTAGA
>CAZUNB010000028.1:0-12074 GCA_964622235.1 uncultured Candidatus Saccharibacteria bacterium
GCGGTCTGATACGTAAAAGAGCTCAGAGTCGATCACCTGTTAGCACAAAAATGTATCCTTCTGGTATTTCCATTTTTTTCATTTCGTAGGTATTTGGGTCTGCGACAAGAGTGTAGCCATTACTAGGACGGTGCATAATCGAAAAAATTGTTTGGTCTGTATGAACCTCAGGGGCTCTTAGCGAATAGACCCCTCCACTTGTAGCTTGTGTGTTTGCACGCAAATTAATACGTAAATCATCTGGCCTGTCCGGGCTATTGCCTACTAGCCAGTTCTCATTAGCTAATGCCTCCACAATGCCTATTCTTTTCGGCACTATATCTTGAGGGTTCATCTTCTCGGCTAATTTAACTCTGACAGCAGCAACTAAACCTTGGCGCGCAGTCATTAATGATGATATTTCATCAGGCACCCAGCCTTTTTCTACTAGTGTGGTGTTCCTTGCGGTGTACTCCCAGCCTATATGACTGTCAGGCGATAGAACTGGCGAATACCTGCGAGGTAAGGAGCTAGTAACATCAGTACCCGTGAAGTCTTCTATAGCTTTGTCGGTGTCAACATTACTTAAATCGATAAGTATAGCTCCATTTGTCAGTAGCCTTTCATAGGCTGTTTGCCATGTTGATTGATCAGTTTTAGGGCCCAAATCAAGACCTTCAACTACAAAAAATTCGGGATCTAAATTACTGTCGTAGCCAATTTCAAGCTTTGCCATTGTAAAAATACAATACCATATAAGTATATCTATTTCAATTATATATTAAAATGTTTTGTAGTCTGTTAAGATTTTCTATATAATACCCAAACTATGAAACATGAAATAAAACGCGAAGGCGATACTAAAGCAACACTAACTATTAAAGCCGATGAAAAGGATCTCGCAGACATCAAGCGAGTTGTCCTGAATAATCTTCGACCAAAGGTCAAAAGCGATGGATTTCGTCCCGGTAAGGCTCCTGACTCTATTGTTGAAAAACAGATTGGCACAAACCGAGTCCAACAGGAAGTCATGGAAGCTGCCATTAACCGTTTTTACGGTATGGCTGGAAACAGTGAGAAGCTGAAACCATTGTCTCGCCCAACAATTGATCTTGTAAAATTTGTTGCATATATGGAACTTGAGTTCACTGCTGAGGTTGAACTATTACCACCAATCAAGCTCGGAGATTATAAAAAGAAACCAGCTGCTCCCAAGCCTGCAAAAGTCACTAAAAAAGATGTTGATGAAGCGCTTGAACGATTAGCTACACAAATGGCTGAGAAAAAAGAAGTCAAACGAGCTGCTAAGAACGGCGATGAGGTAGTTATTGATTTCAAAGGTACCGATGCTAAAGGTGAGCCAGTGAAGGGAGCTGAAAGTAAAGAATATCCATTGACGCTTGGTAGTGATAGCTTTATCCCCGGCTTTGAACCCGAGCTCATCGGTCTAAAAGCTGGCGAAGAAAAGACTTTTACCATTACTTTCCCGAAAGAATACCACTCTAAAATTCTAGCTGGAACGAAAGTGACTTTTGAGATTAAAATCCATAAAGTTAATGAGCTCGTTGCGCCAAAATTTGATGATGAATTTGCAGCTGCTAATAGTCCGTTCAAGACCATGGAAGAGCTCCGTGCAGATGCCGAACGACAACTTGAAGACGAGAAGCAACAGCAAATCGACAAAGACTATCGTCAAAAGGTAGTTTCGAAGGTAGTTGATGAGTCAAAGCTTGAACTGCCTGTAGGTCTAGTAGATCGCGTTGAGCAAGACATGAAAGCTGAATTCGAACGTGAACTTGCACAACGAAATTCAAGCAAAGAAGAGTATATGAAGCAGCAAGATCTAACACAGAAGCAGCTTGATAAAGAGACCAGAGAAAATGCCGAGAAACGAGCTAAGACTAGCCTCGTTCTGACAGAAATTGCCGAAGCTGAAGGATTAACTGTTAGCGTTGAAGAGCTTGAAAAGATTATCGCTGACTATAAACAAATGTACGGTTCTGATGAGAAGATTGCAGCCGAACTCGATAAGCCAGAAGTCCGTCAAGATATTGCCGCCCAAGCTTTGACAGAAAAAACTGTCGATTTCTTAGCTAGTTAGACCCTGTCTTATATAAAATGATTGGCGGTCTTGTGTTGAGAGTGCTAAATTGATATAATTCAATGATTATGATGATTAACGCAAACTCTGGCTATCCGCAAAAAACCAATATGTTAGTTCCGACTGTGATTGAGACCACCAGTATGGGCGAGCGTGCTTACGATATATATTCACGCTTACTTAAAGAAAGAATTATCTTCCTTGGTGATGAGGTTAATCACCACACGGCCAACCTTGTTGTTGCTCAACTTTTGCATCTTGCGCATGAAGATCCGACTAAAGATATTCAGCTATATATCAACAGCCCCGGTGGTTCAGTCTATGACGGTCTCGCTATCCTCGATACGATGAACTTCATTAAGCCGGATGTTTCTACGATTTCTGTCGGACTTAGTGCAAGCATGGGTGCGGTTTTATTAGCTGGTGGCGCTAAAGGTAAACGAATGGCACTTAAGCACAGTAAGATTATGATTCACCAACCTAGCAGTGGCTATCGTGGAACAGCTAGTGACATTGAAATCGATGCAGCTGAAACCTTGAAAATAAAGAAAATGCTTGAAGAGATGATGGCTAGATTTACTGGACGAACCGTAAAACAAATTAATAAAGACATGGACCGTGACAAATACCTGACTGCTGACGAAAGTCTGAAATACGGAATTGTTGACGCTATCGTTACAAAGAGCCAAGGTGTTGATTTGTTAAGTGGTGATAAGAAAACCTCAAAAAAGAAATAGAAACAATAACGCTAATGCTTGCAAGGCTATAAGTTTTTAGTTTTACTAGAGACATATAGAAAAAGGATTATATAGTATATGCCTAATAAAGGTAGAAGGATATTAGCTGGAACCTTGCTCCTTACTCCAACCGCTGTAGCTATTGGTTGGGGAGTGGCTGACGCGCTGGTTAAACCGACTGGTAAGGATATTGATGTTGCTCAAGAAAAGTTTAACAGGGCAGAGAAAGAGCGTAAATCTGCATATAAAGAGTTTAGCAATGAAAGCGATAATTTCGCACAGAGACAGGGTGCACTATGTTTAGTTGCTGCGGAACGGTTTACTAATACTTCAGATGAAGAACTGCTGAACAAAGTAGCAGAATCTTTTCTTGAGTGGGGAGTTGAAGATTGTCGTTACAAAAACAGTTTAGGCGAAGACATTACCGGATATGTTGATGCTACGAAGGGGCTAGTAAAATCAAAAGGTACCGCCGCAAATGCAAGCTACGCTCTCGAAGATTTAAAAAATGACAAGGCAGAGACAGTGCCAAGACAAGCTTCCCAAATGGGTTTAATTGGAGCTGTCGTAACTGCAGCCTTACTCTTGGGCCTTCTTATGAATAGAGACTTGCCAGAACCAGAACCAGAACCAGGAATAGAAATAGAAATAAATATATAATTTCTGTAAAATAGGCTAGCTTTGTAAAAAGTTAGCTCTATTAAGAGAGTGGTATTTACCTTTTTAACTATATCTATTTCTGATAGCAAAGAGTTGACAATAGCAATCATACTACTGCATACTAGATTGTTAATAGACAGAAGTCGTACTTTACTAGGCCTGAAAAGTACGTCGAGGTGTATTTTTGACAGACAAGCTTAGGCCGCTTGATCTGTTGTTAGTATTATTTAAGTGTAAAGGTAACAATATCGTATGCCAGTTGATAGTAAACGAATCGTTCTCAAAAAAAACAAAACAATATCACCTCTACCAAATTTAATAAAACACCAAATCATCAGTTGGAATGAATTCATCGAAGAAGGTCTCGGTGAAATTTTTGCTGAGGTTAACCCAATCGAAGATTATACTGGCGAGAAGCTAGAACTTCGATTTTTGGATTACAAGTTTGAACCTCCAAAAATGACCGAGATTGAAGCTCGTGAAAATAATATTAGCTTCGAAGCACCTTTGAAGGCTAATATCGAGCTGACAAATAAAGTTACCGGAGTAGTAGAAAGTAAAGAAATCTATCTTGGCGACTATCCAGCCATGACTGAGCGTGGAACTTTTGTTATCAACGGCGCAGAACGTGTCGTTGTATCTCAGCTTATCCGAAGTGCCGGTGTATTCTTTACCGCCGACCGCGCTGGTAGCAAAAACCTTTATGGCGCTAAAGTTATTCCAGGCCGTGGTGCTTGGCTAGAATTTGAAACTGCTCCTAGCGGTGCAATTTTCGTAAAGATCGATCGACGTCGAAAGATTGCAGTCACGACATTACTTCGTGCGCTCGGCCTCACAACTGAAAAAGAAATTCGTGCGGCATTTGCTCACGTAGACAATGGTGCGGCTTCATCAGTTGATGCAACTTTTGAAAAAGATCCTAGTAAATCACAAAGCGATGCTTTGATTGAAGTTTATCGTCGTTTACGACCAGGCGATCTTGCAACCGTGGACAATGCTAAGAGTTTGCTTGAAAACATGTTCTTTAACTTCAAACGTTTCGACTTTAGTCGTGTTGGTCGTTATAAGATCAACAAGCGACTCGATCTCGATGTCACTAATACAATTGAAAATCGCGTTATGCGCATGGAAGACCTTGTTGCGATTATCGCTGAGATCATCCGTCTCAACAACACCCAAGAACTACCAGACGATATCGATAGCCTTGCAAATCGTCGAGTGAAACTTGTTGGCGAATTAGTTCAACGACAATTCCGTATCGGTTTACTCCGCATGGAACGAAATGCCAAAGACCGTATGTCAATGAGCGAAATCGAGACAGTAACCCCTGGACAGCTAATCAACGCTCGTCCTATTGTAGCAGCTGTACGTGAATTCTTTGCAAGCTCACAGCTTTCACAGTTTATGGATCAGATTAACCCTCTTTCTGAGCTTGCTCATAAGCGACGTTTAAGTTCTATGGGCCCAGGTGGTCTTTCACGAGAACGCGCTGGATTCGAAGTCCGTGATGCTCACAAAACTCACTATGGCCGAATCTGTACTGTAGAAACTCCTGAAGGCGCCAACATTGGATTGGTTCTAAACCTAGCTTCACATGCTCGTATCAATGATTACGGCTTCATCGAAGCTCCGTATCGTAGAGTCATCAATGCGATTACTCCCGCTAAAGCTCTCGGACATATCGTTCGTGAAGATATTAAAGACGAAAACGACAAAGTTATCCTTAAGAAAGGTAGCAAAGTTGCTAGTAGTGATATCGACAAATTGAAAAAAATTAAAGCTAAGACAATCCCTGTTAAAGCTAAAGTAACAGACGAAATTGTATTCCTTGACGCTTCTGATGAAGAAAACACTGTTATTGCTGGTGCTGGTATCGAAATTGATGAAAATGGTTATTTTGTTGATGAGCGTGTTTCGGTTCGTTCAGCTACGGTATCTGAAGAATCAGATGCTGATCGTGTAACGCACATGGACGCAAGTAGCCAGCTAATTATTGGTAGCTCTGCTGCCTTGATTCCGTTCCTTGAAAGAAACTATGTATACCGATCATTAATGGGTGCCAACCAGCAACGACAGGCCGTTCCATTAGTACAGCCACAGTCTCCAACAGTTGGTACTGGTATGGAAACTGTAGTTGCCCGAAACTCTGGCCAGCTTATTGTTGCCGAAGCTGATGGTGTTGTCACCAAGGCTGATGCTAACGAAGTTGCAGTTAAGTATGCAAAAACAACCAAGAAATATCATCCACTACACTTTATCCGTAGTAACGAAGGAACCAGCATCAACCAAAAAGTTGCTGTAAATGTCGGTGATAAAGTCAAAGAAGACGATGTCTTGATTGAAGGAATGAGCGTCCAAGGTGGAGAATTAGCTCTCGGTAAAGATGTGACTGTGGCATTTATGCCTTGGAAGGGTTACAACTTCGAGGATGCTATCATTATCAGTGAAAAACTTGTTAAAAGTGATACGTTTACCAGTATTCACATTGTTGACTATATGCTTGAAGTTCGCGAGACAAAGCTTGGTCCTGAAATTGTTACTGCCGATATCCCTAATGTTTCAGAAGAGGCTCTCCGCCATCTTGACGAAGAGGGTATTGTCCGTATTGGAGCCGAAGTACGTCCAAACGATATTTTAGTAGGTAAGATCACTCCAAAGGGTGAGCAGGAACTTTCTAGTGAAGAGAGACTTTTGCGTGCTATCTTTGGTGAAAAAGCCAAAGATGTTCGTGACTCTAGCCTTCGTATGCCTAACGGTAAACACGGTAAAGTAGTCGGTGTAAAAGTCTTTTCTAAAGAAAATGGTCATGAATTAAAAGCCGGAACTTTGATGCAGATCCAGGTATTTGTTGCACAAATGCGTAAGATTTCAGTTGGCGATAAGCTCGGTGGACGATATGGTAACAAAGGTGTTATCAGCCGTATCCTACCAGAAGAAGATATGCCATATACTGAAGATGGTGTTCCTGTAGAAGTCATCCTCAACCCTCTTGGTGTGCCGAGTCGTATGAATATCGGTCAGCTTTTTGAGAGTCACCTCGGACGTGCTGCTCAGAAGCTTGGACAGAAAGTAACGAGTGCACCTTTTGAAGGCGTTGATATTGATGAGATTCAAGACCTTCTTGAAAAAGCTGGACTAGACCGTGATGGAAAAGTTCAACTTTATGATGGCCGTACTGGCTTGCCACTACAAGAACGAACCACTATCGGTCCAATGTACATGATTAAACTAAATCACATGATTGCCGACAAGATACACGCTCGATCAACTGGTCCATACACTATGGTTACACAGCAGCCACTTGGTGGTAAGGCGCAAAATGGTGGTCAGCGATTTGGAGAAATGGAAGTTTGGGCACTTGAAGCTTATGGTGCAGCAACTACACTGCAGGAAATGCTGACAATTAAATCTGATGATGTCTATGGCCGAAGCAAAGCTTACGAATCCATCATCAAACAAGAACCAATTCAGGGCCCACAGATTCCAGAAAGCTTTAACGTGCTTATCAAGGAATTACAGGGTCTCGGTCTCGGAGTCGAGCTACGAACTGCCGACAAAGAAGTTGATGCAGAAGAGATTTTATCTGAAGTCTACAAGAAAGAAGGTAAAACAGCTGTCACTATCAAGCCTGATAATAAGCCCCTTGATATGAATGCCCCTGCTGACGAAGATGAATTTGAAGAAGTTTCAATAAGTACAGACAAAAACTCTACAGACGACGATGATTCTAGCGACAACAACGCCGATATCGATGAAGAGTTCAACGATAATGTAGAAGTAGATGAAGAAAATCAATCTGAAGAAGCGGAGGCTGATGCCAACGAAGAATCAGACAAAACAGAAGGAGGCAAATAATGCACGCAGCACGGAACAATCAAGATATTGCCGACTTTGATGCAGTGCAACTTACGGTTGCACCCTCAAAGAAAATTTTGGAATGGAGCTATGGTGAGGTCCTTAAACCGGAAACCATTAACTACAGGACTCAGAAGCCAGAACGAGACGGTCTTTTCTGTGAACGTATTTTTGGTCCAGTTAAAGACATAAATCCACATGATCCGAAGTACAAGGGTACTCGAGCTCGCGATATTGCCAAGGACAAAAATGGCGAAATTGTAACTAAGAGTATTGTTCGACGTGAACGAATGGGCCACATTCAGTTAGCAGCTCCTGTTGCACATATATGGTTTTTGCGTGGAACTCCTAGTGCTATCGGCTTGTTGATGAATATGACGGTTAAAAATCTTGAAAAAGTAATTTACTTTGCTAGTTATATCGTTATCTCTGCAGACGCTGAAAAGCGCGAACAGTATCTCAAAGATGCTGAAGCAGAGCTCGAAGCTGGTAAGGTTGCCATTAAGGCTCGTTACGAGAAACTAGTAGAAGCAGATGAGTCGAGTATCAAAAAGCTAGCGACTGATCAGAGTAAAGAAATCCAAGAAGTTGAAGCTACTTTCCTCGAGAAAAAAGCCCAGCTTGAAATGCTTGTCGACTTGAAGCTTATGACTGAGACTGACTACCGCAATCTACCTGATGAGTACGCTCAAATCGTCAAAGTCGAAATGGGCGCAGATGCAATCATGCAGTTGCTCCAGAAGATTGATCTTGAAAAACTAATCGATGAGCTCGGTAAAGAGAGTGAAGAAACTAAAGGTCAGCGACGCAAGAAAATCATCAAGCGTCTTAAGATGCTTGAAGGTATGTTCCGTGCTGGTATCAAGCCTGAAAGTATGATTATGACCTCACTAGCAGTGATTCCACCGGACTTACGTCCAATGGTGCAGCTAACTGGTGGTCGTTTCGCAACTTCTGATCTTAACGATTTGTATCGCCGTGTTATCAACCGTAATAACCGTCTGAAGAAATTAGTTAATCTCAAAGCTCCTGGTGTTATTAAACGAAACGAAATGAGAATGTTGCAAGAAGCAGTTGATGCTTTGATTGACAACAATAATGCTCGGAGTGGTCGTGCTGTCGCCAGCACTGGTGGCCGACGACGACTCAAGTCATTAAGCGATATGCTTAAGGGTAAGCAGGGTCGTTTCCGCCAGAACCTTCTTGGTAAGCGCGTTGATTACTCTGGTCGTTCAGTAATCGTTTCTGGTCCTGAACTGAAGATTCATCAATGTGGTCTTCCAAAGATGATGGCGCTTGAACTGTTCAAACCATTTGTTATCGGTCGTTTGATTGATCTCGATTTAGCGCACAATATCAAAGCTGCTAGTCGAATGATCGAACGAAGCGAAAGTGAAGTCTGGGACGCGCTTGATGAAGTTATCAAGGGCAAATACGTGTTACTTAACCGTGCACCGACCCTTCACCGACTCGGTATCCAAGCTTTTCAGCCAAAATTAATCGAAGGTAAAGCTATTCAGCTTAACCCACTAGTAATTAAAGGCTTTAACGCTGACTTTGATGGTGACCAGATGGCAGTTCACTTGCCACTTAGCCGTGAAGCACAAGCTGAAGCTGAACAGTTGATGAGTGCATCTCACAACCTACTTAAGCCAGCTGATGGTTCGCCAGTGCTACATATCGAACAAGATATTGTGCTCGGTACCTACTACATGACCTTCATTCCTCATAAAAATGAGGATAAGAAAGAAATTGGATTTAGTAATATCGATGAAGCTGTTTTGGCATTCGATAAAACTAAGATTAAACTGCAAGATCCGATTCGTCTCCACGTTAAGGGTGAAGTTCGGAAGACTACACTTGGTCGTGCCTTGTTTAACGAAGTCTTCCCTGAAGATTTCCCATACAAAAACGAAACTACTACCAAGAAAGCTTTGCAGGCGATTATCGCTGAAGTTTTTGAACAGTACGGTGAAGCGCAAACTGCACTTATTGCTGATGACCTTAAGGACCTAGGCTTCGAATATGCTACGATTTCCGGTCTTAGTACTGCTATCACCGATTTCAATGACCCTAAGAACATCGACAAAATGGTTGCCGATACTGATGGTCAAGTTGCAGAAATCAGTGATCAGTTTGACGAAGGACTAATCACTGAAGACGAGCGTTACCGTTTGACGGTTGATGCTTGGAAGAAGACTGATGGTAGAATCCTCAAACAAATTGAGGAAGACTTTGAAACTGAAGATGGAAGCATGGCTATCAGTATCCGTTCTGGTGCTCGTGGCAACATTTCTAACCTTAAGCAAATCACTGGTTCACTCGGTGTTGTCGTTGATGCGACTGGTAAAGAAATTGAACTACCTATTAAGAGTAGTTATAAAGAGGGGTTTAGCCCGCTTGAATACTTTACCTCGACTCGTGGTGCTCGTAAGGGTATGATTTCAACTGCCCTCAAGACAGCTGATTCAGGCTACCTTACTCGACGACTCGTAGATGTTTCACAAGACGTCTTTACAACAGATACCGAAGCTGACGATCCAGGATTTGAAATTACTCGTGCCGAAAGTGAAGCTCGAGGAACTAGCTTTGCGTCACGGCTCGGAGGTCGTGTAGCTGCTGAAGACATCAAGGTTGACGGTAAGGTTGTCGTCAAAGCTAATGAGTTGATTGCACCAAAACTTGCGAAAGTTATTGCCGAAGCCGTTGATTCTGCTCGAATCAAAAGCGTGTTAACAACTACTAGTGTCCGAGGTATCCCAACTTCAAGCTATGGTATCGATATGGCTACAGGTTTGATGGTCAAGCCAGCTGAACCAGTTGGCGTTATAGCCGCTCAGTCAATCGGTGAGCCTGGTACACAGCTGACACTTGATACGTTTCACTCTGGCGGTGTTGCAGGTGAAGATATTTCACAAGGTCTTCCACGTGTTGACGAGTTGTTTGAAGCTCGTAATCCAAAAGGTCAAGCATACTTGTCCGAAATTTCAGGGGTTGCAAGTCTTTGGGAAGCTGGCGATGACTACGTCGTTCAGGTTGTTTCAGACTCTGAAGCTGTTGAACGTCTTCCACTCGATGGACGTGTTGCAAGTATTAAGAACAACACAGCTGTAAGTAAGGGCGATGTCGTTGCTGACTCTGAGGGCAAGAAAAAGCCATTGATTGCACCAATCGAAGGTATCGCTGAAGTCTTTAGCGATGAAATCGTTATCGTCGGTGGCGATAGTCAGATCAAGCGTTACGAAATCCCAGGCTTCAAGACAATGATCATCGAAGATGGTCAGAAAGTTGAGCGTGGTCAACGACTAACTGCTGGTTCCATTAACCTACAAGAATCACTTAAGCTCCAAGGCGTACTAGAAACACAGCGCTACATCATGGGCGAAGTTCAACGAATCTTTGCAAGTCAAGGTCAGTCAATTGCTGATAAGCACCTTGAAGTTGTTATTCGTCAGATGTTTAGCCGAGTACAAATCGAAGATCCAGGTGACTCAACATTCGTTATTGGTGATATCGTTTCTCGAGCTGCTGTCACTGACAAAAACATCTTGTTGAATGCTGAAGGTAAAACACCAACTGAATACACGCAGTTACTACTTGGTATAACCAAGGTCAGTACCTGGAGTGATAGCTTTCTAAGTGCAGCTAGCTTCCAGAACACGACTCACGTGTTGATCAACGCAGCTACCCAAGGTAAGGTCGACGAGCTGTATGGTTTGAAAGAGAACGTCATCATCGGACGCAAGATTCCAGTTGGAACAGGCGCTCGAGGTCGACTCTTAGAACCATCTGATCACCAATCACTAGACGAACAAACAGAAATCTGATAGAGTAGGATACTATATGCCAACAATAAACCAACTAATACGTAAACCCCGCAAGGTTGCTCACAAGAAAAGTAAGTCAAAGAACTTACATATTGTGACTAATACCCTCGCAAATAAGCGATACAAAAAAGTAGCTCCACTACGACGCGGTGTTTGTATCAAAGTAACAACTAGAACACCTCGAAAACCAAACTCAGCCCTTCGTAAAGTTGCACGTGTGCGACTAACAAATGGTGAAGAAGTTTGGGCATACATCGGCGGCGAAGGACACAACCTGCAAGAACATGCAGTTGTTCTCGTGCGCGGTGGACGAGTGCCAGACCTTCCAGGCGTACGCTATCACATTGTTCGTGGGGCGCTCGACCTTCAAGGTGTTGCAGATCGTAAGAACGGCCGAAGTAAATACGGTGTTAAGAAAACATAATAATAAGGCAATGTGAAGTTACGGTGCGAAAGCACTGAACCTGAACAAGACTAGGAGTAATAATGCCACGAAAAGTAACTAAATCATTACGGCGCGATATAGCGCCAGACCGAAAGTATGAGTCAGTACTTGTTCACAAATTGATTAACAAGACTATGCTTGCTGGTAAAAAACAAACTGCGGAAGCAATTGTTTATGAAGCAATGGATATTGCTGCTAAGAAGCTAAAGCATGAAGACCCATTAAAGATGCTCGAAGAAGCACTTGGAAATGTAAAACCAAACCTCGAAGTTAAATCTCGACGAATTGGTGGCGCAAACTACCAAGTTCCTTACGAAATTAAAGGCGACAGACAAATTCACAAAACCCTTATGTGGTTCATTGAAGCTGTTCGTGCTCGACGTGGTGGAATGGGCAAGTCTAGCGCTGAAGCTATGGCTGCTGAGATTGTCGATGCTTTCAACCAAACCGGAAACGCAGTTAAAAAGCGC
>CAZUNB010000028.1:12113-15090 GCA_964622235.1 uncultured Candidatus Saccharibacteria bacterium
ACGTTCACAAGATGGCTGAAGCCAATCGTGCTTTCGCTCACTTTGCAAAGTTTTAGAATATGGTAGCGAGACGCTCACAAGTTAAACGTCTCAGAGAAGTTGAGGATGAGCAACGAGTACTTTTAACCAGTTCGCGCAATCCTCCTCAGGTATGTTCGTTTCGATGCGATTTAGCTACTAGTCTTGCTTATGAAGGCATGAAAACTTCTATTGATCTTGCTGAAGGTCTTGGTTTTAATCTTGCTGAAGGTAAAAAGATGGTTAGTCTTGCTGAAGCAAGAAAATTAGGGCACGAGGCTTTAGTTTCAGATTTTGTAAATGCTCACTTAGATTTGGAAGCCTTACGGTCACAGTGTGCAGGTGGAACAGATTTTTTAGTAAATGGTCAAGTAGTTTTTGAGTGTGGACACCCGGACTACCAAGGTAATAATGAAGTTTAATAATAAATAAAGGAATAAATAATGGCAGACGCAACAAAGAAATTACCACTAGATAAAACTCGAAACATCGGCATCATCGCCCACATCGACGCGGGAAAAACGACTACTTCAGAGCGGATTTTGCTCTATACGGGCATCACTCATAAAATCGGTGAAGTTCACGATGGTGGCGCGACTATGGACTGGATGGAGCAAGAGCAGGAGCGGGGAATCACTATTACATCCGCGGCCACAACTTGTTTTTGGGATGGTCACCGTATAAACCTAATCGACACTCCAGGACACGTTGACTTCACAGTTGAAGTTGAACGATCTTTGCGAGTTCTTGATGGTGGTGTGACTGTATTTGATGGTGTTGCCGGTGTCGAATCACAAACTGAAACTGTTTGGCGACAAGCTGACAAGTACCATGTTCCACGTATCTGTTTTGTGAACAAACTTGACCGTACTGGTGCTGATTTCTTTGCTGATCTTGAGTCAATCAACAACCGACTAACAACTAAATGGGTTGCTATGCAGGTGCCAATCGGTGCTGAAAGTAACTTAACAGGTATCGTTGACCTACTCGAAGAAAAAGCATATGTCTACGACACAGACGAGAATGGCTTGCAGTTCAGTACAACTGATGTACCGGAAGACATGAAAGAACTTGTAGCCGAGTGGCGCTCTAAGATGGTTGAGAAGATTGCTGAGCTTGATGATGAACTAACGATGAAGTTTCTTGAAGGCGAAGATATTAGTATACCTGAGCTTAAAGCAGCCCTTCGTAAAGGCGTTATCAGCAGCGCAATCCACCCAATCCTCTGTGGCTCTTCATTGAAGAATAAAGGCGTCCAAATGCTTCTTGATGCGATTAACGCGTATCTTCCAAGTCCACTAGACGTACCACCAGCAAAAGGCCGAAATCCAAAGACAGATGAAGAGATGACTCGTGAACCCGATGCAGACGGTCCTTTCGCAGCCTTAGCTTTTAAGATTGCCACTGATCCTTTTGTAGGTAAGTTAGCATTTTTCCGTGTCTATTCTGGTACGTTGACTAGTGGTAGCTACATTTTGAATGTTGCGACAGGAGACAAAGAACGTGTTGGACGAATACTGCGTATGCACGCTAACGACCGTGAAGAAGTTAAGGAAGTCCAGGCCGGTGACATTGCTGCCGCTGTTGGACTTAAAAACACGACAACAGGTAACACATTGTCTGATCCAGCACATCCAATCCTCCTTGAGTCAATCGAATTCCCAGACCCACCAGTGTCGATTGCGATTGAACCAAAGACAAAAGCCGATCAAGAAAAGATGTCAACTGCACTGCAACGTTTAGCTGAAGAAGATCCAACTTTCCGAGTTCGGGTTGATCACGAAACTGGCCAGACAATTATCTCAGGAATGGGTGAGCTCCACCTCGAAATCATCGTTGATCGAATGAAACGAGAGTTTAAAGTCGAAGCCAATATCGGTGCTCCTCAGGTTGCGTATCGTGAAACTATTAAGAAAGAAGTTAAAGACGTCGAAGCTAAGTTTATTCGTCAGTCTGGTGGTCGTGGACAATACGGTCATGTTGTTATCAACATCGAGCCACAAGAAGCAGGCGAAGGTTTTGAATTTGTTAATAAAATCACTGGCGGCTCGATTCCGAAGGAATATATCAAACCAGTTGAAAACGGCATCATAGAAGCAATGGAAAATGGTGTCTTGGCTGGCTATCCAGTTGTTGACGTCAAGGTGACGCTTCACGACGGCTCTTTCCATGATGTTGACTCAAACGAAATGGCATTTAAAATTGCTGGTTCAATGGGCTTACAAAAAGCTGTTAAGATGGCGAATCCAATTTTACTTGAGCCAATCATGAAAGTTGAAGTTACTACTCCTGAAGAATACATGGGCGATGTCATGGGGGATGTAAACTCGCGACGTGGTCGGATTGATGAAATGGAAGACAGAGTCGGTGGAATCAAGGTTGTACACGGATTTGTGCCACTGGCTGAAATGTTTGGCTACACGAATGATCTCCGTTCGATGACACAGGGCCGCGCAAGCTCGACAATGGAACTCGATCACTTTGGTGAAGTTCCACGAAACGTCGTCGAAGAAGTCATCGCCAACAAAACAAAATAGTTTACATAGAAGTAAAATTCTATTTACAGAGATATGCAAATAGTTTACAATGGATAGCAACCCAAACCGCCGGGTATACTCGGCGATATAAATAATAGACAAAGGGTAAAGGAGAATTTATGACAGATTTTGATAGAAGTAAACCACATGTAAACGTAGGTACAATGGGTCACGTTGACCATGGTAAGACTACTTTGACAGCTGCAATCACAGCAACACTAGCCGCACGGCTTCCAAGCGATATCAATGTTAAAGTAGCATACGATCAGATTGACAATGCTCCAGAGGAAAAAGCTCGTGGAATCACGATTGCTACCTCTCACCAAGAGTATGAAAGTAAGATTCGTCACTATGCTCACGTCGACATGCCGGGACACGCTGACTACGTTAAGAACATGATTACAGGTGCTGCTCAAATGGAC